>CAZKDD010000050.1:0-7340 GCA_964551535.1 uncultured Thiotrichales bacterium
TTTTGCTCATCTCAGAAAGTGAGCAACGTTATCAACGATTGCGTAGTGCGCTTGGAGTTAGGATCAAGCATCAACCCCGTCGACGCCAAGATGCGCAGGCCATTTTTCTGATCGCACCACCCAAAATAGCTCGTCTTATCCGGCCTCAAATTAATTATCATTTCGGCACTGATTTAAGCGTGTTCAGTACTTCACATATTTTTTCTGGAACCGAGAACATCACCAAAGACCGTGATATTAACGGTGTGATGTATTGTGACATCCCATGGATCCTAACCCCTAAATTAGATGATGCAATTCTCAGAGAACTGTTAGAAATTGAAACTGGAAATGATTACAAAGATCATCCACGTTTCGCGGCTCTAGGCATAGACGCTTATAATCTACCAATGCAAATCACCACCCTGCTAGCGATAGAAAACTCTTCATATTCAGGGCTTGCTGGGCAACTCAGTATGCACCACAACAACCGCATATATCGTGAATTATTATGGGGAAAATTCATCAATGGTCGCCCCAGGCACCTCAAAAATCCGTAATATCAATCAAGTGTACAGACTTTGATGAATACAAAACTGATCGGTAAAAAGGCAGAAGACATTGCTTGCAGTTTTCTCATCAAAAATGGACTAACATTAATCACTCGCAACTATCACTGTCGACATGGTGAAATTGATTTAATCATGCAGGATTCAGATACACTGGTGTTTGTCGAAGTGCGTTATCGCAAAAGCAATACCTATGGCAGTGCGGCAGAGACAGTCAATCAAGCTAAACAACGTAAAATTATTTTTAGCGCCAATCATTACTTGACTACATATCCTACTGACCGCCCCTTACGATTCGATGTAGTAGCACTATCTCCCAATCAAACCCCGCAATGGATTAATAATGCATTTAGTGTTTAAAATTATGCTATGGATCTATCAAACACAATCATTTCACAACTAGGCACTATTTTTAATCATGATCAGCTGCTCACTCAGCCTGCTGATTGTTGGCCCTATGGGTATGACAATAGTAAATTACACTCACCCCCGGATGCGGTTGTGTTACCAAACCACCACCAACAAGTGGTGGATTGTGTGCTGCTATGTAACCAGCACAATATCCCATTAACAGCTCGTGGTCGTGGTACCGGCACTACCGGTGCCTCAGTGCCTACCCATAACGGGATTGTCATGTCACTTGAGCGCATGAATAAAATTATCAGTTTCAACCAAGGCAATCTCAGTGTCAGAGTAGAAACTGGTATCACCAATCAGGCACTACAAGATTATTTACATGAACGCGGATTCTTTTGGGCGCCCGATCCAGGGAGCGCTGCATATTGTTCTGTTGGTGGTAATCTCGCTTGCAATGCTGCAGGACCAAGAGCAATTAAGTATGGCACCACGAGAGACAATACTTTACAACTAAAAGCTGTGACAGGTAATGGTGAATCGATTAACACTGGTAGTATCACCAGCAAAGGTGTAGTCGGCTATGATCTCACGCGATTACTTGTCGGCTCAGAAGGAACACTAGCCATAATTACTGAAGCAGAATTAAAAATCTTACCACTGGCTCAACATACTAAAACCCTACGCGTGCTCTACTCGGATTCACATGGCGCCTGTGCAGCAATTGAAAAACTTACGGCACTACGTGAACGACCTACTGCCATCGAATTCATGGATCATCATGCGATACAGCTGATTAATCAACACACGCAAGTGCCACTAGCAAAAACTGCACAAGCCTGTTTAATGATTAATATTGAAGGATCAGCGTCCTCATTGGAAATTTCATGCAATGAAATTACCCAGGCCTTACAACATGAAAGCTTAATTGAAATCCAACAAGCAGAAACTGATGCAGAAATAGCTCAACTATGGGCAGCTCGCAAAGCCCTATCACCGGTACTCCGCACCATCGCACCTAACAAGATCAATGAAGACATAGTGGTGCCGGTTCCGAATCTGGCAGAATTTATTCACAAGGTAGATACGTTGTCGCAACAGTATCAATTAGCCATAGTAAATTTTGGTCATGCGGGCAATGGAAATCTTCATGTCAATATCATGTACGATGCAACCGACGAAACGCAGAATCAGCATGCACAGTGTTGTCTTGAGGCCATATTTGCTCTGACTATAGAACTCGACGGCACACTCTCAGGTGAACATGGGATTGGCATGACTAAGAGAGATTTTATTGCACTGGAATTAGGCCAGGTTGAGATCAGCTTAATGCATGCTATTAAAGCGCAATTCGATCGCAATAATATTTTGAATCCAGACAAGTCACTGCCGATAGCAACTTATGAGTAATACCGACAGATCAGGCAGTAACAGCCAATATGGATTTGATCAGATAGATGGCTTTATTTGCTTTGAGTAACGTTGTCTGCCAGTGAGTCTGGGAGGAAATGCAAAATAGCAATCCCTACAGTGACAATTAATAGCGATAAGGCGACACCTGCTATACCAAGCAATGTTTCCCAGATGCTAGGGGTATACTCACCGATCACCCCATCGAAGAAGGTACTGCTGACCTCCATGCCAGGGAACATTTCTAGTGGAAAGGCTTGGCCACCGACTAGAATTACATATACCTGAGTCATACCTCCAATAAGAACTAAAGCACATGCGGCAACGAGACTGTTACGGCAATGCTTAAATTGTGGGGCATAGATCAGGACTAGAGGGACGAGACTGCCAAGTCCTATTTGTACTATCCAAAACAACTGAGTGTAAATACCGCCCTCAAGAAGTAAAAACTTCTCAACCGCATGATGTTCTGTCGCATAAAGATTGGTCACGTGATAAACCGCAACAAAATACAACACGCTGGCCACGAATACACCGAGTAAGTTTCTTAGTTTGTTAAGTATGTAATCACCAAGTGGTCTCTCCGTCCAACGATATGCCGCCATCAATACTAAAAGATAGAAGGCCAATCCAAATGCGAATGACATGATGATAAACATGGGCGCGAGCATAGCCGTATCGTAAGCACTACGAGCGACCAGAAAACCAAAAATTGATCCGGTACCTGTGGTCAGTATCAAGCGCCAAATGAAAGCAGCTAAACCCGCTTTCTTGCTGTGTTTCATCATCGGATAATCCATCATCCACCACATGTAGATGCCCACAATGACAAAAAACCCTGTGTATAAGAAAATATTCCACGCGAAGATAGATTTGAAATTATAGGTAGTCATCGCGACCAGCAGACGATCTGGACGTCCAAGATCCAACACCAACACAGCTAATCCACCCGCCAACAAGGCCAGTGCTAACAAGGCTGATAATCTTGCTAGAGGTTTATATTCAACTTTACCAAACACGGAAGCCACTGAGGCGACATTGAGAGCACCTGAGGCAGCCACGATTAAGAAAATTGCAAAAACATGCGGCAATCCCCATACGATTTGGTTATTCATACCGGTAATAACATGCCCGTGGGTTTCCATATGATGAGCAGACAAACCGCCAATGGCGATGATCGCTGCTAACCCGGCGAGTAAGGCCCAAAATTTACTGGAACGAGCGGCAATAGCACTGTATCTGATAGTATCCATAGTCTTAAATGCCCTGATATCTAACGCCGGTATTCAAACCCAAGTCAGCACGTATCTGAGTACCGCCGTGAGCTTTAAGACGTTGTGAAATTTCACTTTGTGGATCATTAAGATCACCAAATACTATGGCTTGATGACCATCTTTTTGACAGGCGTCTGCACAAGCTGTGGTTTGTTCCCCTGCATCGAGCTTATGAACGCACATATTACAGCTCTCCACACAGCCTTTGCCACGTGGTGAATCAGGGAGTTGATCGTGCAAGTCTTCATGCACAAATGATCTTGCTTTATAGGGACATGCCATCATGCAGTAACGACAACCAATACAGGTATGCATGTTGACCAACACGATACCATCCGCTCGTTTGAATGATGCCCCCGTCGGGCATACATCAACACAAGGAGGATTTTCACAATGCTGACACATTACCGGGAATGATTGACTATGTTCAGTTTGCGGGTCTTTAACTGTGAGTTTTCTGATCCACTGAGAATCCGTCATAGACGTGTTGTCTGGCCACAATCCATGCTCGTCATTACAGGCATCGACACACGCATTACAATCATCTGAGCATGAATTTACGTCGATGAGCATACCCCATCGCACTCGATCAGTGACTGCCTCGTCTAGAGGTTTTGCCTGAGCGGTTTCGTATAGCATCACGCCTGGTGCCACAGCTAAGCCTGCTGCACCGGCAACACCACCCATGAATGATCTTTTGCTGTGATCAGGCGTGGTGTCTGTAGTTCTCAATAATTTATAGGCTTTACTGACTAATTTTTTCATTATTATTGGGCCGACAGTAACTTACTCTTAAGAATTAAATCATTGGCGCTGGAATGTTCGCCATGATGGGGATTTATACCATCTTTTTTATACTTTTCGATAGATTCTCGCACTGCCGATTCAGGACGATCGGAGTGACAGTGAAAACAATCGATACTCACTGCGGCAAACTCATGACAAGTTGCACAGAAATGTTCTTCCTTATTGGAATAACGCGCATACTCACCCTCTTCATTGGCAGTGATATGGCAATCAATACAATTCTTGAGGCTATGCTTGGTGGTACGAATACCTTTTAAAACGGTCTCATCCCGTTGGTGAAGAATAGTTTCAAAATGATGTATACGCATCCATTCTGTTTCTTCAACACATTGCTCACCTTTCGGTGGAGGCACTTTACTACTCTCTGCCACCACCGGTGAAATCACCATCATTAATAACAGAACTAATGCACAAATCTGTGTAATAGATTTCATTTTAACTAATTGACTCGTTTGCTAGTACTTGTGTTTATTTTATTAATGATCACCTAAGGCCATATCGATGTAACCTGTAGGACATACATCGGCACAGATATGACAACCCACACACTTACTGTAGTCAGTGTCGACATATCGACCTGTCGTTGACTTGTCTTTCTTGACACGGAATACCGCATCTTGTGGGCAGTAAATTACACAGTTATCACATTCGAAACACATACCACAACTCATGCAACGACCGGCTTCTTCAATGGCTTGCTCTTCACTGAGTCCAATTAAACGCTCTTCAAAGTGGCCAAGCACTTCTTCTGAACTTGGCACGACTGAATTACGCTGCGCACGTGGTGTGAATTCAAAATGCCCCAAGAACAATCGATCTGCAGAAATAATTTCTTGAGCGGAACGATCTTCATAGTTATGTACTAATGCTTCACTCTCATCAGAGCCACGGATTTCTCCATCTTCATATTTGGCTGGCTCTAATCCCGTTTCTTTGAGCTTAGAGAGCAAATCAAAGTGATGCACATCTACCTTGGGTCGCTTACTGTATTCCTTATTACTGAGATAGTAATCAACACTATCTGCACAGATAGAGGCTTGACCAATCGCTGTAGTTAGCAGATGCGGGCGAATAATATCACCACATACAAAATGGCCTTCTTTACCTGGCACTTGATAATGATTATCGGCATCAATCAATCCTCTACCATTATCGTAATCTTCCAAACCTTCTAGATCACCCCCCTGACCAATCGCAGCCACAACTAGATCACACTCGATCTCATACTCAGTGCCTTCGATAGGTGTCGGACGCCCACCATCCAGTTCACATTTGGCCATGCGTAGTGCTTTTGCACGACCATCATCGTCTAAAATAACTTCAATTGGCATAACACCATTATCAATACGTACACCTTCATGGATCGCATCATGGACTTCGTATTCAGCAGCCGTCATTTCTTCACGCTGGAATAACGATGTCAGTGTCACATTGGCGCCTTCACGGGCAGCGGCATATGCAGCATCATGAGCGACATATCCACCGATTACGTGCTCCGGTGCCTCTTTTTTATCAAGTGTCGAGATTTGACCCAAACGACGTGCAACAGATACCACGTCTATTGAGGTATCACCACCACCCACACACACAACTTTGTCTGCGGTCACTTGTAAGATACCTTTGTTAAATGCTTCTAGGAATTTCACCCCAGAGACACAGTTCGGTGCATCACCGCCTGGTACTGGCAAGCTACGTCCCGATTGACAGCCTAGAGCCCAAATCACTGCATCAAAATCTTTTTCTATATCTTCGATAGCGACATCACGCCCAACACGTGTGTTCATGCGTGTCTCGATATCACCCAAATCTAAAATACGCTGGATCTCTGCGTCTAAGTAATCTCGTGGCGTACGATAACCTGGGATACCATAACGGAACATTCCGCCTAGTTCGTCATGATCATCAAAAATCACGCTTGCATGACCTTTGCGACGCAACTGATAGGCTGCAGCAAGACCCGCTGGGCCTCCACCAATAATGGCAATACGCTTACCCGATAGTTTCTCTGGTGCAGTGTACTTATAGCCTTCATTGGTTGCCGTATCACCGATGTATTGTTCGATTGAGTTGATACCCACGAAATCTTCAACGTGATTACGGTTACAACCTTCCTGACATGGCGCCGGGCATACACGACCCATCATAGATGGGAATGGATTAGCATCCGTGGAGCGACGGAATGCGTATTCTTGCATAGTGATGCCCTCGGGTGGCTTCTCGATACCGCGCACGATATCTAACCAACCACGAATATCTTCCCCTGATGGGCAACTTCCTTGACATGGTGGTGTGCGATGCACATAGGTCGGACATTTATGTGACTTATCACCCTCAAAAATTTGGTCGCCAAAATTACCCCATGTATGGTCACCGTCCTCAAATTTTCTAAAGGTTAATTTGTAAGACATGTCATCTTTTGAAGTAGCCATAACTTTGCTCCTAGTTAAACTAACTATTAATTTAAAACAGTAAGACTATGCCGCTTCGACATCGTCTGATTCTTTACTCTCATCGCTGTCACCAGTGTCTTCTTGGGTGAGCACGATGGCATTACTGACTAATTGATGGACACTAACCACTTGGTCCAACGAAAAGTCGTAGTATGGGAAAATCTTTGAAAACTGACTTTTACAAATGGCGCAAATTGCGGCCATATGTGTGACGCCATTGTTTTCTGTTACATGTTTCAGCGCTTCCATGCGAGGCAATGCACCTTTAACACGCAACTCAATTAAATCATCTGTCAGTAGTCCTCCACCACCACCGCAACAGTAAGTGCCTTCTTTGATGGCATGCTCTGGCATGTCATAGAAGTTATTACAGGTAGCTTTGATGATATCGCGAGGGATCGTGAACTGACCACCCGGCTCATCACCCATGCGGGAGGCACGAGCCACGTTACATGAATCATGATAAGTGAGAGTCATATCATCGTTCTCTGACTTG
>CAZKDD010000051.1:0-4257 GCA_964551535.1 uncultured Thiotrichales bacterium
CGATTAGCTTGTAACTGACTAATTTTTTGCTCTGTCTGACGCAGTTTAGTTTGCAATGCACGTTCCTTCTCTCGAAATTGATCATCTGCATCACGACGCAAAGCTTCTACCACCACGAACGGCTTGCTGGCCGAGGCGCGTCCACGAACACTAATCAAATCCGAACTTCCCAGCAGGTTATCTACAACATTGATAGCAAAGTTACCATTAGAAGCCCATGCATCCATAATTTTTTGACCCAGAAAATCTTGAACAGTTACCCACATGCGGTCGGTTAACATATCTACATCCGTTACCACCACCACATTAATTCGTTCAGTCGCTGCAGACAAATGACTTGTAGTAACTTCAGAATCCTCTGGCGGGCCATCAGGAAAGGCTGATTTAGGCTGCATTTGAAAACGCCCTGCAACCGTATAATTTTCTCCCGTTGCCTCAAAGCCCTCAGCTAAGCTGGATATTTTAGGAAGAAAGCGAAACTTAGAACTTTCAAAGGGCATAGCTTCTGCACTACTTTGAATTAAAGGCTCAAACTCAACGTCAGCATTTGACTGAGGTCTGACATAGCCTGCCATTGCCATAGTAATCATATCCAGACCAGAGGTCATAACATTACCTTCGGTTAACGCTGTTTTGTCTAAACCGAGAATGGCATAGTGACGAGCTTGCTGCCCATTACCGGCGTCGATAGTTAATGCATACTTACGATCACCCAGTACTTGCGCTGGCGTGTAATCGATACCCCAGGCAGCAAATAATTTGCTCAATGTAGAACTGCGCACGCCTTCTGCTTCTATCGGTGAATTAGGATCCATGGCTGGCACATCTGCCTCTGCGTATGGGTCCACGTAGACAATTAAGTTGCCTCCCTGCATGACAAATTGATCAATTGCATAGAGTGTTTTTAAACCCAAGTCTTTAGGATGCACAACCATGAGCACTTCAAGATCATCATCAAATTTCCCTTCTGCAAAATCAATGTTACGCACATCAAATAATTGTTGCAGTTGTGTGGTAACCGCCCATGGGTCACGAATACGTTGTGTTTCCATATCAAATGACGAAAACATTGGTACTCGAGATAGCAATCCAACCACCGGTTTTTTAGTGTTGATGAGGGTGTAGATGAGCTTGCTCACATCATATTCTAAAAACTGTTCTTTATTGGGTTGAAAAAATGCTATGGTTTCGGTCTCACCCACTGAGTTACTACCCGCCAAGCCGAAGTAGACGCTTTCACCGCTAGGCCCCGTCGGCACACCTTGCAAACCATACTCAGTAGCCTGATCTTCTTGCTCCGAATACGCAACTGGATCAACCACATTCAGAGTGATTTTGCCTTTTGATAATTGAGCATATTCTTGCAGTAATTCTTGCACACGATTAGCGTAGGTACGCAATTGTGGAATCTCCTTACTCGCTTGGTCGGAGAAAAAATAGTTCAAAGTAATAGGCTCCTGTATATTCTGAATAATATTAAGCGTGCCCTGCGACAATGTATAAAGACGGTTTTCAGTGAGATCAATACGCGATCCGGTTAGCAAATTACCACTGAGCATGTTGATTAAGATAAACAGTATTGCAAGCACAATTAGGCCACTGTAACTGAGAGTATTTTTATTATTCATATCTTAACTCCCTTTCTTCATTTCAATGATGACTGCATTGGCATACAGCCAAGCCGCAATCAAAGTGGCAAAGTAGATAATATCGCGCAAATCAATCACACCTTTACTAATAGAGGCATAGTGGGTTAAGAAACTCAGTGAGGCAATTGCATCCACTACCAATTGCGGCGCCCAAGCACGGAAAAAATCTAACACTATAGGGAAGCCACTTAGTAAAAAAGCAAAACAAATCACCACGCTGATAATAAACGCAATCACTTGATTTTTTGTCGTAGCTGATACACAGGCACCAATCGCTAAAAAGCCACCGGCCATAAGCAAGCTGCCGATGTAAGCGGCCAAAATAACTCCATTGTCAGGCTCACCTAAATAATTCACAGTAATCCACAGAGGGAAAGTCAATGCCAAGGCTGAAGCTGTAAATAACCACGCAGCCAAAAATTTACCTATTACAGCCTCCAACATGGTGATCGGAAGTGTCAGCAATAACTCTATACTGCCCGACTTACGTTCCTCTGCCCATAAACGCATAGAGATTGCTGGCACTAAAAATAAATACAACCAAGGGTGAAAATTGAAAAATGGCGCAAGATCAGCCTGCCCTCTCTCATAAAATCCACCCATATTAAATGTCATGGCCCCACTGAGTACCAAAAAAATTACAATGAAGACATAAGCCACAGGAGTGGCAAAATAACTTTGAAGTTCACGCTTAAAAATTACGCCAACGTTTTTTAGTGCAAGATTTTTCATGATAAATTCCCCGCTGCCGTGACTTCCCGAAACACCTCATCCAGACGACCACTTGGCGATCGTGAAAGTAAAGCTTGTGGCGTGTCATCTACAAGAATACGTCCACTTGCGATGATAATGGCGCGCGAGCAGATCACATCGACCTCTTCCAATATGTGAGTTGAAATAATCACAATTTTATCCTGAGCCATACCTTTGATCAGTTCACGGACTTCATATTTTTGATTCGGATCAAGACCATCTGTCGGCTCATCTAAAATTAACACTTGCGGATCATGCAAAATTGCTTGAGCCAAACCAACTCGGCGTTTAAAGCCCTTCGACAGTGTCTCGATAGGACGGTTAATGACTTTTTCTAAATGTAATTGCTGAATCACTGTATCGATACGTTGACTTCTATGAGCTCCAGAGAGTTGTCTCACATCAGCAATAAAAGATAGGAATTGTTTAGGTGTCATCTCACCATAACTTGGAGCACCCTCTGGTAGATAGCCTATATGTTGTTTAGCTGCTCGTGCATCACCTTCAACAGGATATCCGCATACACTGATAGTTCCTGAAGTTGGCGCAAGAAATCCGGTGATCATTTTCATGGTTGTAGATTTTCCAGCCCCATTAGGCCCGAGAAAACCAAGCACTTCGCCTGACTCAACCTTAAAAGACAAATCATCGACCGCTGTTAATAAACCAAAGGTCTTCACTAGGTGTTTTATTTCAATCATAAGTGGAAGTTTGTTGTTGTTCTGACTTACTATTTTATTTTTCTATTGAGTGTTGCTCTGATCAAATTAGGTCTAACTCAAGTACTGATTGTCGCACTCTTGCACTAATTTCATGAGAAATTGCGGATATACTGTTGTTCTATTCTTTTTTACCAAAGTGGAAGAACACGCGCAAGTTAGCACAATTTACACTATGAAGGCTAAATCTTAAGCAAAATAAGTCATACTTGCTATCGAGCATAAATTTCCAATTTATGACATACATTGTTGTTAATAAGTTCCCGTTGGTCCACCATCAACTCAATGTGTTAGACCAGTGACATCTGTACAGAACTCTCTGCCACATTAGCCATAAACACCCGCTGCCGTAATCTTTCTATTATTGATGTATGCGCAGAGTGAAAGTACTTTGATAAATATATAGATCTTAAAGTATCACTAAAAACCTGGTGTATTTTTCTCTACCCAACGCGTACCATTCTTCAAGCGCTCTTTTTTCCAGAAAGGCGCCTGACTCTTAAGGTCTTCCATAATCATACGATTTGCCTCATAAGCGGCTTTACGATGTGATGACCATACCGCCACACACACTATACTCTCGCCCGGCTCGATATCACCAACACGATGAGCGATAGCACAATCAACCAAACCCCAATGTGTAATCGCATTTTGAGCTAATTCCTGAAGATATTTATAAGTCATCTCCGGATAATGCTCCAAAGTCATGCCTGTCACTTCATCACCCTCATTAAAATCACGCATAGTGCCAACAAATACTGTCGCAGCACCAAAGTCATGCTGCTCAGAAAGACACTCTGCTTGATATTGTTCTACCCACTGCCATGGGTTGTACGAGGATTGAAAAATCTCTATTTTCATAGTTCGCACGTGTAGATTTACAATAACTCTATAGTAAACACTCGACCAATCAAAATACAGTGAAAACCCTGCTCCATGCACAAGACTTGATAGAAGCACAACTGATTAAAAACCTACTTCACTCTGAAGGGATCGAGTGTTCAATTCTGGGAGAATATCTGCAAGGAGCAAGCGGTGAGCTACCTGCTCATGACCTGCTAAGAGTTATCGTTGAGGATAACACCTATGAACAAGCGCTATTTATAGTTGAGGACTACTTCAAGTCTCCCCTTGCA
>CAZKDD010000051.1:4267-7111 GCA_964551535.1 uncultured Thiotrichales bacterium
ATTTCGCCCTGCAGGAAGATTTGATACTTAGCGAATATTCATCCATAGTGTGGTGACTATTACATTCATCAAGCCCACGTCCTATGATCGATCAATCCAGAGAGTTTATTCCTTTGTCTATCAGCTTACTGACCATATCCGATACCCGCTCAGAGGCAGACGATAAATCAGGCAAGCTATTACTGCAAAGACTGCAAGATGCTGGACATGTCTTGCACGAAAAAATTATCGTTAAAGATGATATCTATCAGATTCGCGCGCAAGTTTCGCAGTGGATAGCGGATACCAAACCTCAGGTAATCATCACTACCGGTGGTACTGGGGTCACTGGACGTGATGGCACTCCCGAGGCCATAAAACCACTGCTGGATAAAGAAATCGAAGGCTTTGGTGAAATGTTTAGAGCGTTGTCATTTGAATCAATCCGCACATCCACTCTACAGTCACGAGCCACGGCAGGTGTCGCCAATGGAACATATATATTTTGCTTGCCCGGGTCATCAGGCGCATGCGCCGATGCTTGGGATAAGTTAATCCATGAACAATTGGATTATCGCCACCGCCCCTGTAACTTAGTCGAGTTAATCCCGCGTTTATTGGAGAAATAAAATTTAAGTGTATGTGCTGTATCGCTAATTTCGATTTCTAATATAGCCTGCAACTTGATAAAACAAAGTATTAAGTTCGTGTTTAATTCCTTTGTCTATCTCCAACTCCTGGACTGCCTGCGACATACACATGACCCACTGATCGCGCTCATCAAACCCTATTTCTAAATGTTTATGACGCTGCTTAATCCATTCCGGCGACATATAAGCTTCACCGAATAGTTTAGGCCCACCCATCAACTCACATAAATATCGCTCAAGTTGTTTGCGTGAACGGGTGAGATCCTTGGGATGCATTGCGAGGATAGATTGGCTAGATCTTTCTGTTTGCATGATGTCATAAAAACGATTTGCTAAAAGACGCACTCCCGCACGACCACCAATGCGCTCATAAAATGTTGTTTGATCAACCGCCAATATAAGACATCTCAACTTTATTGAGGGGCATCTCTGAAAGCCCACGAAGTTCTGAATAGCGATCATCCCGCTTCTTCCATATCTCCGTAATGACCTCGCTGATATATTCATCAGAGGCATTCTCACGCAACAAACGCCTAAGATCAGTGCCTTTTGATGCAAATAAACAGGTATACAAGCTACCTTCTGCGGACAAACGCATGCGATTGCAATCTCCACAAAACGCATCTGTCACTGAGGTAATAAGACCTATCTCTCCTTCACCATCTTGGTATCGCCAGCGTTTAGCCACTTCCCCAGTATAATTAGGATCTAGGGGTTCAATAGGAAGACTTGAATGAATAATATCGGTAATTTCCGCCCCAGAGAGCACTTGATCCATATTCCATCCATTGGTGTTGCCAACATCCATAAACTCAATGAAGCGCAGAATAACATCGGTACCCTTAAAATATTCTGCCATCGGAAGAATGTTATCGTCATTGACCCCTTTTTGAACCACCATGTTCACTTTTAGCGAGTCAAATCCAACTTGGCGCGCATTGTTAATACCATCCAGCACTTTATCTATTGACACTTGCATATCATTCATACGCATAAAAACGTCATGCTGAATGGCATCCAAACTGACTGTAATCCTATTTAGCCCTGCGGCTTTCAATTGTTGCGCTTTTTCTTTGCTCAATATTGACGCATTAGTAGTCAGTGCAATGTCTTCAATACCTGGTATTTTATTTAATTCTTTTACTAATACATCTAGATTCTTTCGCAGTAATGGCTCCCCCCCTGTCAGACGAAGTTTTTTTACTCCTTGTGTGGCAAATAGACGCGCCAAACGAGT
The DNA here is from genome assembly GCA_964551535.1 of uncultured Thiotrichales bacterium. Classification (GTDB taxonomy): domain Bacteria; phylum Pseudomonadota; class Gammaproteobacteria; order UBA4575; family UBA4575; genus UBA1858. The sequence continues at coordinate 6,134 of CAZKDD010000051.1, forward strand.
GATTTCTTCAAAAGATAACAAATCGTCACGGACTAAAAACTGGTACTGTGAATTAAATACCTGTTTTGGCATACAATAAGTGCATCTGAAGTTGCATCGGTCTGTCACCGATATCCTCAGGTCGCGCATATTTCGCTGATATTTGTCCATTAACTCAGTCATTTTCGATTCAATTATGTTTCATTCGCTACAAAAGATGGGTTTGTTTTTAGGGCCACTGGCTGCAGTAGCGCTATTTTTATCCTTACCCGATCACTATGTCGATACCCAGAAAGCATTAATTCCACTGGATATGCCAGCCAAAGCTACTCTCAGCGTCACGCTATGGATGGCAATCTGGTGGCTAAGTGAGGCATTAGATATCAGTATCACTGCGTTACTACCCATAGCAATATTTCCTTTGTTGGGGATTGCTGACATCAAAACCACCACGGCTCCCTATGCTTCGCATTTAATATTTCTATTTATGGGAGGATTTCTCATAGCCTTGTCGATGCAACGCTGGAAGCTCGATCAACGCTTGGCTGGAGCCATATTAGCGCGCACCGGTAGCAATCCCGTAATGATCGTTGGTGGATTCATGATTGCGACAGCGCTGTTAAGTGGTTTCATTTCTAATACAGCAATCTCAGCATTGATGCTCCCTATGGGGCTAAGCATCATTGCTATGTTCACTTGCATCAATGATCAAACATTTGCCCACCCCGATCAACACAACTTTGCGCGATGTTTATTACTAGGCATCGCTTATGCGGCCTCAGTCGGTGGAACTGGCACCATAATCGGCACTGCACCAAATCTCGTACTAACAGGCTTTTTGGAAACAGCAATCAAAGATCAATATCAGACCCAGATTAGTTTTGCCCAATGGGTGCAGATGGCAGCACCTTTAATTATCGTTTTTCTTCCCATCATCTGGTATCTACTGACCCGTTGGATATTTCCTTTCGAACGAGCAAATCTTCTCAATCCCTCTTG
>CAZKDD010000052.1:0-3962 GCA_964551535.1 uncultured Thiotrichales bacterium
ACCTTTAACCAAGGCGTAACCCTCTTCTTTTGAGTAAGTAATATAATCATCTTCCTCAAGGTCATGCTCATCAGAAATATCACCGACGATCTGTTCGAGCACATCCTCAATGGTAACCAATCCTGAAACACCTCCATATTCATCAACAATGATTGCCATGTGATTGCGACTATTGCGAAATTCATTGAGTAATATATTCAATCGTTTACTCTCAGGCACAATGAATGCAGGACGCAACAAATCTTTTATATTAAATTCATCGGTGTTTTGATTAGACATGAATCGCAAAAGATCCTTTGCTAATAAAACCCCTGAAACTTCGTCACGACTATCACCGACCACTGGGAAACGTGAGTGTGCCGATTGCACAATAATTGGCAGCATGTCCTGCAAACTATGTTCTTCTTCGACAACCACCATTTGCGATCGCGGTATCATAATATCGCGAACCTGTAATTCAGAAACTTGCAGCACGCCTTCAATCATTGTTAATGCACTGGCATCAAAAAGATTATTGCTTTGCGCTTGACGCAGAACATCAACTAGCTGCACTCGATCATTAGGCTGCGCATTAAATAGTTTCCGCAATGCGGACCACCATTTGTTTTTTTTAGCAAGTGCTTGTGCCGATTGGCCCATGAGTTTTAGATCAGTCAGTTAATAGGTTTTGTCAGTATACGGATTATTAATCCCTAAAGTCTGTAGTATTTGTATTTCCAGTTGTTCCATTATGCTTGCATTAGCGCTGTCGGTATGATCATAACCTTGCAAGTGCAGAATACCATGCACGACCATGTGCGCCCAGTGACTAGTGACAGATTTGTGTTGCTCAAGCGCTTCTTTATGTACCACAGCAGCACAAATAATCACATCACCCAGTAAGGGATCATCCACTACATCTGGTAATTCTGCAGGAAACGATAACACATTTGTGGATTTATCTTGATGTCTATACTGCTTGTTCAAAGCGCGCATTTCGTCCTCATCAACCACTCTAATAACCACCTCGTGAATATCTTGAGCTGGGATTGCTGCAAGCCACTCGACAAATTGATATTGACTAGGTACATCTTGTTGCTCGCTAACAACTTGTAACTCAAGTTCAATGCTCATTGAGTCTATTCATGGTACGTATTATTGACTTGATACCGTCATACATCGGCTTTAATCATTATTTTCATTACTGTGTTGATCGTAAGCATCGATAATATGCTGTACTAGAGGATGGCGTACTACGTCTTTCGAATTAAAATAATTGAACTTAATTGTGTCTATATCACCAAGAATATTCATGACATGACGTAGACCAGAAGCACCGCGATTGGGCAAATCAACCTGTGTCACATCACCTGTAACCACAGCTTTGGAGCCAAAACCAATCCTTGTGAGAAACATTTTCATCTGATCTTTTGTCGTATTTTGCGCCTCATCCATGATCACGAATGAATCGTTTAAAGTTCGCCCTCTCATATATGCCAGTGGCGCTACTTCGATAACCGTTTTTTCTATCAACTTATTCACTCGCTCAAATCCCATCATTTCATACAGTGCGTCATACATTGGGCGCAAGTATGGATCAATTTTTTGACTCAAATCCCCTGGCAAAAACCCCAGACGCTCACCTGCCTCAACAGCTGGTCGCACCAATACCAAACGCTGCACAGACTCGGAATCAAGTGCCGCCACCGCACAAGCTATAGCTAGATAAGTCTTGCCTGTGCCGGCAGGACCAATACCAAAGGTCAAGTCATGATTCATAATGTCATGAATATAAGAGGCTTGGTTGGGTCCTCTGGGTTTAATTAAACCTCGCCGTGTATGTATAGCGATATCTTTGACACTCTGTTGGTCTGTTTGATTGGATTTTTCTGTCATTTGATCAACACTAGAATCCTGTAGTTGAAGATGGATGATTTCTTTTGAAAGTTGTTCAGTCGTTGTTTGTGCATAGAGTGATTGCAATATCTTTATCACCACTTCGGAACATTGTGCCTCTCCTTCGACAGTGAATTCATTACCACGACGATGTATTTGCACAGCCATACGTGATTCTATTTGCTGCAAATGCTCATCAAAAGGACCACATAGATTAGCCAAACGTGGATTGTCATTTGGCTCCAGAGCGATATTCAGTTTTAAGATTTGTGCACTCAAACAAACATCCACGTAGCTAATGTACGAGCTTACCCTTCAGCGAATTAGGTAGCGCTTGGGTAATTTCCACATCAATTAATTGACCAATTAGATCGCTAGACGCTTCTACATTAACCACTCGATTATTCTCAGTCCGTCCAGCGATTTCGGTATCACTTTTCTTAGATAGGCCGGTCACTAATATAGTTTGTATAGATCCAACCATGGATGCAGAAATGGCTTGCTCCATCTCAGTGATTCTTGACTGTAGTCGTTTCAAACGAGCTTTTTTAACCTCCATCAGCGTATCATCTTGTAATGAAGCTGCTGGCGTCCCAGGACGGGCACTAAAAATAAAGCTAAATGAATGATCAAAGCCAACCTCTTCTATCAGCTTCATGGTCTGCTCAAATTCTTGATCGGTTTCACCTGGGAAGCCTACGATAAAGTCTGATGACATGCTGATGTTTGGGCGCAGTTTTCTGAGTTTGCGCACTTTTGATTTGTATTCAAGGGCAGTATAACCACGCTTCATCGCGGATAGAATACGATCAGATCCAGATTGAACGGGTAAATGCAAATGATTCACCAACTGTGGCAGTTCTGCATAAGCTTGTATTAATGAATCACTAAACTCGAGTGGATGTGAAGTGGTATATCGAATTCGCTCTATACCTTCAATCTTTGCCACATAGTAGAGCAATAATGTGAAATTACATATCTCGCCATCATCCATCTCACCATAATAACCATTCACATTCTGTCCCAACAAATTGACTTCCTTAACCCCTTTACTGGCAAGTTGCATTATCTCAACTAACACATCATTCAATGGACGACTGATCTCTTCACCACGTGTATAAGGCACAACACAATAAGAGCAATATTTACTACAACCTTCCATGATCGAAACAAATGCGGTTGGACCGTCTACTTTAGGTGGAGGCAAGCTGTCGAATTTCTCGATGCGAGGGAAAGAAATATCCACAACTGCGCGACCCTTATCTCGCACTTGATCTATCATCGCTGGCAGTCTATGCAAGGTCTGAGGACCAAAAACCATATCGACCTGGGGGGCACGCTTCTTTAATGCCTCGCCTTCTTGACTGGCTACACATCCACCCACACCTATCAACACATCAGGATTTTTCGCCTTCAGCTCTCGCCACTGCCCTAGCTGAGAAAAGACTTTCTCTTGCGCCTTCTCGCGTATAGAACATGTGTTGAGAAGTAGTATATCGGCTTCCTCAGGATTTTGAGTCACCTGCATACCTTTGGCATCACCAAGAACGTCCAGCATCTTATCTGAGTCATACTCATTCATCTGGCAGCCTTGGGTTTTGATATATACTTTTTGGGTCATAGTGTTATTGTATCTTGGTTTGATTATGAAAGGGATACCTCATTAGGCCACTATTTGGATAGAACATACATCGTCAGCCCATGCATATAATGCTAGTATAAACGCCATTGCCCGAATCACACATATCTACAGGAAGTCTAATTATCCATCACTGCAATCTTGCGCTATGATCATGGCTAATAAACACTTATGAATTTGTTCTCATTTTTCTTTCGATCTTACCCAACAAGAACTGTTCTAGTTTTTATTGGAATCACTATTGCCAGTATCATCACTGCGGTTACTTTATTAGCATTACCCGCCTTACTTTTTAGCCTGCTCGGTCGAAACAGTTCAAAAACGCAGTTTGTCAACGATATATTAATCAGTTTAAATGTTGAACCCACACCAGAAAATCTAATTATTTTTCTCCTCACCGGCATCACATTACAAAATATTCTCCTCGCCGGATCTAATATTTATGCGG
>CAZKDD010000052.1:3972-7073 GCA_964551535.1 uncultured Thiotrichales bacterium
CACAAGAGCAAAAATCATAAAAGATATGCGCATGCAATTTTTGAAGGCAACAACTGCCTCAGAGTGGCGCTTCTTTCTGAAACAGAAAAATGGCGTCTTCACCACGGCGCTTACCTCAGAAATTGACAAAGCGGGTAATGGCTACAGCAATATGGTGTTGATTATGGCGACCTTTGCTCAAATCGTCGCCTATCTTTCCGTGGCTTTTTTTATCGCTTGGCAAATCGCGGTAGTTGCTATAGGAACCGGCCTACTGCTAACCATGGCATTCAAGCGCCTCATCAAAGCTAGCAAAGAGTATGGCAAAGAAGAATCTGGTTTCACACGCAAAATTACTGCTCAATTAACCGATTCATATCGCAGCATTAAGCCGCTCAAAGCCATGGCAAGAGAAAAATATTCTTATGAAGTCATCACAGACTTCACCCGCGCCATCAAAAAAATCACACGCAAAAATACCATCACATCAGAAATTTTAGATGCTGTTCAGGAAATTGTATTGATGGCCACTGTGATCTTGACCATTTATTTTTCTTTTCAGTATTTCAATCTACCATTTGAATACTCGATCATCTTGGTGATCTTATATTTACGCTCAATGAAATTATTTGGTAAATCACAAAAACAAATGCAAAACTATGCGATGAACCAAGGTGCGTTCGAGTTGACCGAAAAATTCCTGGACGAAGCCATTGCGCATGAAGAATACCGCCCTGGAAAAATAAAACATGACCTAAGTGGTAATATTGTATTCCGTCATGTTAATTTTAATTATGGCAGTAAAGAAATTCTGAAAAACATCAATGCTACTTTTTATTTTCAACGCCTCAATAGTGTTATCGGCCCCTCTGGACAAGGCAAGACCACAACGGCAGATTTAATCTGTGGATTATTCGAGCCAGACAAAGGAAGGATATTAATTGACAACATCGAGCTGGACAAAATAAGTATCAAATACTGGCGCTCACAAATAGGTTATGTCACTCAGGAGAATACCCTTCTCGATACTAGCATCCGCGAAAATATCACCCTTGGGGATCCTCACTTTAACGATGAGGACGTCATGCATGCACTGGAACGCGCACAATGTTTAGAATTTGTAGCGGAATTACCCGATGGGATACACTCGCCAGTGGGAGAGAACGGAGGACAATTATCTGGAGGGCAATGCCAACGCATTCTCATTGCACGCGCATTAGTACACTCACCCAATCTACTCATCTTAGATGAAGCAACTAGTGCGCTTGATATGGAAACAGAAAAATCTCTGAGTCAAACATTCAAAGAAATTAGCCGTGAAACCACTGTCATTTCAATTTCGCACCGACCTGCCATGATAGAAGTATCAGATCACATACTCATTATTGAGGATAAACAACTCAAACCTTATAGCCCCGATCATTGATCTTCATATAACCGCAACAGCGACTATAGCAATGTCTATCGATGGCGGGATTTATATTCATTCACCCTCATACCTACCAGCGCCATAATAATTCCAACGCATCTAGCAACCCCTAAAGACACATAAGTAATCATATATCTTGGATGCTTGCGAAGGATTTTTTTCAGAGTATCTCTGAGTGTGTAAAATATTTCACACACGTACAAGCGAATTCTCTTTGTGCCTTTATCATGGAGTTGCTTGGTTACCTGCACATAGGTTACGCCATGTCGGGCATGACGCTTTATTAGCCATGATAATTTCTGGCGATCCGTATCGATTTGTTCATACACAAGTGCTTGTCTATTCCAAACTATCTTATAGCCATGATTAGCCGCCTGTATGAAAAATAATCTATCCGTGCCTCCACAATGTTGCATAGCATCATCAAAGCGCAAACCTGTCTCTTTACAAATGGCGAGATCAAAAATCACATTGTTAGTATAAGCTTCAAGTAAAACCTCACCAGTTTGTCGCTTGGATTGCCGCTTATTGTGTATATCCTTAGGTAAATAGCTCGGATAAGAGGCGGTGACAATCGACTCCACAGGGCCTGTTACAACCTGAACTTCCGGCCAATGGTGGATATAGTAATCGACTAGAGTGACCAACCAATTCTCATGAGCAATCTCATCATCATCAATAAAAATACAAGCATCTATATTATGTTGCAGTCCCCAGTCAATGGCTGCATTTCTGGATAAGGGTATACCCGCTTGTGGTACGAATAGATAATGCAGTGGATATTTGAGATGAGAAAACTCGCTTATCACCGATTGCGCACTTTGACTGATGTGGTTATCCACGACCAAAACATGAATATCACCTTTTTGACAATGTTGTGCAGCATCAAGGCTTGCCAATACTTGCCTCAACAGGTGATTACGTTGACAAGTACATATGGCAACAATGATGCTCAGTTTTTTATTACTCATAATATCCACATCATAAATTTTTCTCGAACGTTGTCAAAAAAATCTGCATATATAGTTTGAATTTAGGTTACCATATAGAGTTACATTATTATTTCATAATACAATTATCGAATGAAAATACTTGTCACAGGCGGGGCTGGATATATAGGCTCACACATGAATATAAAGTTGGCAGAGGCAGGTCACGATGTCTGTGTGATTGACAATCTGTCTCATGGTCATATCAGCAGTGTCAAAAAATCAAAATTTTTTCACTGCGACCTCAATGATAATTCACGCTTAAATGAAATTTTCAGCGCAGAGCAATTCGATGTGGTTTTTCATTTTGCTGGTCTGATCGATGTTGCCGAATCGATGCAAAACCCTACCCTGTATTACACCAATAATGTGAATGGCACCATTACCTTGCTCGATTGCATGGCTGAACATAAAGTTCACAATCTCTTGTTTTCTTCCACCGCGGCAATCTATGGCACCCCACAATCATCCCTCATTGATGAAGCCCATCCCAAAAAGCCAATTAATCCCTATGGTGAGAGTAAGCTCATGGTCGAACAGGCACTTGTTGATCACCAAAAAAAGCATGATATAAATTATATTTCTCTGCGTTATTTTAACGCCGCTGGATCCGATTACCTTAATCACGTGGGTGAATGCCATGACCCTGAAACCCATCTTATACCATTAGTGCTGCAAGCTGCTTCAGGCAGACGCAAAAGTAT
>CAZKDD010000053.1:0-6936 GCA_964551535.1 uncultured Thiotrichales bacterium
TTTTCATGATAATTACTCTAGTTTAATTGTATTTTATCATTTTATATTACGTTATTAATTGATAACGACTATCCTCAGTACCACTGAGTATGTTGTCCATAATTTCTAGACTATCAATTAAACGTGGTGATGGGCGGCTAAAGTAAGCATTACCGTTCACCACAAAAAAACGCTGTGACTGTACACACTGAAGTTTTTGCCAGCCCGGTAGAGCTTTGAGTATATGTAAATCCGCTTGTGTCTGTTCAAGAACCATGACAGTGAGATTATAAAATCCTGACACCGCATCGGTGATCAGTAAAGTAAAGCAGGGCACTAGCCAGGCCGTACGAACAGACAAGGCAGCCAGCAAACAAGCTTAGTGCACCCACTGAGGTAAAGTTATAAGGAAGGGGCAATAAGCGCGAAAGTACAGTGAGAATAATTAAGATATAGGTCATCTTAATTAGATAATCACTGGGCAATTGTTTTATTGTCGACATGGCGTGTACCTCTAGTGGATAAAGTTGATCCCAACAAAGCCCCGTCGCCCCTGTGTTACATAGCCTATTACGTCTTCATAGTTTTCATCAAGTAAATTTTCTATCCGTCCCTCTATGCTCAAATTTGGGTGGATCTTATAACTTGCTGCTATGCTAATTAGTAGATAATCATCCAAAGTGCGCCTCTCACTAGGAACCACACCAAAATCATTATCGATTTGTTCACCCACATAATTTAGTTTTATATTGATGTGCGTTTTATTTGGAATCATAGCAAAATTGGCAACTAGGTTAGCCGTGTTTTTGGGTCTGCGTAATTCCCGAGTTTCACCACTACTGGGTTGTTTGGAATCAATATGACTATAGTTAGCATTGATATTGAGGCGCTCGAATGGTTGCGCATTAATCGATAGTTCTACGCCTTTGCGATGACTGTTTCCATCAAGATTGATTGCAGTATATTTATCAGGTTCATCAGTGGCTACGTAGCCATTGATTTCATTGTTGAGCTTTTCAGTAAAATAATGCGCCGACATATTTAATTTAGGAGTGAATTCATGGTTGAGACCAAACTCCCAGCTTTGAGAGGTTTCGGGTTCTAGATCAGAGTTTCCAATGAATTGACTATTGCTGGCAAAAAAACCGAAGCGCTCGACAAAAGTGGGATTTTTGACTCCCGTGCCGCGCGCCATATAGAAGCGTGTTTGCGACTGATTAGGCGTGTACATAACTGATAAGCGATGACTATGGCTGTCATCAAAGTCATCATTATCATCTCTGCGTAAGGCGCCAGTGAGGAACAGATGATTCAATAATCCCAGACGATATTCTGCAATATAGCTGACTGTTTGCACTTCTTGGTCTTGATTGGGATCGCCATAGGTGACATCGGTACCGCGTTGTTTGTAATCATCGTATTCACGTTCGTGAGCAAGCGTTAGCACATGTTCAGTGGTGTCAGTGTCAACAAAGAGACTGGCTTGGTAGTCTAACTTCATTTTTTCGCCCAAGTTACTTGAAATATTTGATCCCTCATCGTAGGTTTTATTGTTGGTGTCGGTGAGTGCAAACCCTAGCTGATGATTAATTAGGCCAGAGAAAGTATCTAAATTTGCAGATAATTTGGCATAGTTTTGAATGATTTGGTTTTCTCTGTCTGCATCTACTAAAGATTGTGACCAGTCAGGGTTAAAAGCAAAGTCGTCAGTATCTGATGTAATGTCGTTGTGTCTGGCAGTGAGCTTCATGGAAAAATTATCGCTCGGTTCGAAATCGTATCGAAGGCTGATGGATTTATTGTTATAGCCATCGTTCTCCGAGCCTTGTTGGGAAATATTTGTGCCTTGTGTATCGTAATAGCTACCAAAGAGGGCAATGGCATGTTGCGGATTTGCAGCTCTGATCCCTGTGCAAGTTTGACGAGTTTGATAACTGCCAACACTAGTATTACTTTCAATCGTCAAAGGTCCTTGGCCGCGTTTGGATTCAATATTGATTACGCCGGATAGAGCATCACTGCCCCATAAAGAACTCTGTGGGCCACGCAAAACTTCGATGCGTTCGATCCCACAGCTATTCAGATGGGCAAAATCGAACTCATAGCCCTGAGCAATATCATTCGCTTCTATGCCATCGATTACCACCTGAGTATGGTTCGCCTCTGCACCACGAATACGCAGTTGCGTCAATTTGCCAATGCCACCGCTATGACTGAGACCTAACCCGGGTAAATTGGCTAATACATCACTGACAAAGTCGGTTTGCTGATTAGCTAGATCTTCAGAGGTGATAACATCTATCGAGCCGACGGCTTGATCAGCAGGCAGAGGTACACGGCTAGTGCTTATGATCATGGTGGGTAGTTCATCTGCGCTTGCCGTATAAAGTGAGGTGACAGTGGCTAGCGAGATGATAGCTAGTGATAGTTTCATGATGCGTTCTCTGACAAATATGTTGAAGTTCGGATGAACGCAATGAGCAAAAAGGAGCACTTGAACATCCGCAAATATCCGAAAACATAATGTGACAGGCAAAGCAGTTAGTATGCCACGCAGACAATACGCCAAGGTTTTGCCTAATGGAAAATTTGTGAGATGTTGAAGTAGCCGAGTTCGCCCACCGCGAATTGCTACGCAATTCTAGGCCGGTCTCCGGACTCTCAAGGGGTTGTAAAAACCTTACTAGCGCCTTCCCACATTGTCATGCAGTGACATGTTGCTAGCGTTAACTTGATTACCGTTGCGGGGGCAGTTCTGGTTTTGCACCAGATTCCCAGTTTCACCCACTTGCAAGGAAGTGGACACCTAGATTGCTGAAATTAAAATTTATAAAGTATCGAGCGGTTTAAAAATTCTCTTAATGAAATTATTAACCAGTATACATGACTTAAGAGGATGTTAAAGCGAAGTAAGCCTCTAGTATCTGTTGGCTGTGTTGTCTGGCTTGAACATTTCGGTAGACAGCACGAATGATACCTGAGGGGTCAATGAGAAAACTATGGCGCTTGGCAAATTTGATAGGGCCAAGAGAAAATAAGCACTGGTATAGTCGCGCTGTCACGCCTTTTTCGTCACTCAATAACGTATAGGGTAATTGATGTTTAACTACAAACTGATGATGGTTTTTCTGATTATCAAGGCTGATACCGATTACTTGGATATTTTCATCTCTCAATAATGCGTAATTATCTCTGAGATTGCACGCTTGTTTTGTGCAACCGGGAGTGTCGTCTTTGGGATAAAAATAAATCAGGCACCATTGTCCCTGGTAATCACTCAGGCGATGGAGGACACCATTGTGATCCGGCAGACTGAATGCGGGGGCAGGTTGGTTGAGCATATCATCATTCATAAGCGATCAATCTGCCTTAAATTCACGCTCAGTGAGATACCAATGTAATTTACTATGCAAAGTCACCACACTGCCAACGATGATCAGCGTTGGCCCATGCACATCATGTGATCCAACCAAATCAGGCAAGCTGGATAAATCTCCAATTAATACCCGTTGATCAGGTCGTGTTCCTTTGCTCACTAACGCAGCTGGGGTATCTGTGGGCATGCCATGTTCAACAAGTTTTTGACAAATAATTTCTAATCCCACCAAGCCCATGTAAAACACTAATGTTTGACTGCTATGCGCTAACATAGTCCAGTTGAGATTGACGGTACCATCACGTAAATGCCCCGTGACAAAAATACAAGCTTGGGCATGATCGCGATGCGTTAATGGAATGCCAGCATAGGACGCACAACCCGCAGCCGCAGTAATGCCTGGTACCACTTGGAAGTGAACACCTTGTTCCATCAGCGTTTCTATTTCTTCACCACCGCGCCCAAAAATAAATGGATCTCCACCTTTAAGGCGTAACACACGTTTACCTTGTTTGGCTAAACGGACTAATAGATGGTTGATAGATTCTTGTGGAATAGCATGATTAGCGCGTTCTTTACCGGCATAGACCATTTCTGCATCTTTGCGCACTAAGTTCATAATTTCGTCAGAAACTAAGCGGTCATAGACTACGGCATCCGCTTGTTGCATGAGACGCAGCGCGCGAAACGTGAGTAAGTCAGGATCACCCGGGCCAGCTCCCACTAGGTACACTTCCCCGATACCTGCACTGTCGACTTGTTGAGTTTCGAGTTTTTGTTTGAGGGTGCTGTCAGCGGCATGGATTTGTCCGGCAAATACCATTTCAGCGATTGGGCCTTGTAATACTTCTTCCCAAAAGCGGCGCCGAGTATCTTCATCAGGAATCGTTGTGATGGCCTGTGCTCGATAGTTTTCTACCAGCGTTGCAAGTTGTCCGTAAGCCGTTGGTGTCGCACGTTCTAGATTGCTTTTGAGTAAACGTGCCAGTACCGGTGACGCACCTCCTGTGGTGACGGCGATTTGAATTGGGTCACGGTCTATCACAGAGGGTAAAACGGTATCACCTTGGGTGAAATCACTGGCTACATTAACAAAGATATTTTTAGCTTGAGCTATCTTACTAATGTGTTGATTGGTTTCGATGGAGTCTGTAGCTGCGATCACAAGGCGTTGATTGTGAATATCCTCATCCATAAAGTTTCGTTGTTCAATAGTGATACCATATTGTTCACATAGTTCTTGGGTGGCAGTGCAACACTGTGGGGCGACTACTGTCACTAGAGCGCCTGAATGACAAAGCATTTTGAGTTTGCGTGCAGCGATTTTGCCGCCACCAACGATGAGGCAGGGCTTATCTTTTATGTCTACAAATAATGGGAATAAGCTCATGATTAAGTCAGGGCAGTGAGTTGAACCAGTATAGGATCAGTTAAATGTTTTATTCTCTTTCTCATGACTGAGCCAATTGAGTCTGTAACTCCAAAAATAGGATCGAGCAATGTCTCACTGAGCATGGATAGGTATAGTATTGCATATATGTATTGCTGTGCCTGTGGCCAGATTTCGATAATATCTTGAAATACCTTAGCTGTGATGGTTTTCTCCACACAATCATTTAATTCATTGATATTACGCCAATTACGAGGCAGATTATATTCCAGAGAAAATGTCTCTCCCACTCTATTGAAGCATTCCACAGCAACATCTTGGTCATTTGGTTTGCGTAAAACAATACCCATAATATCCAATAAGGTCTGACCGGATGGGCTAAATAACTCATGAAGTAGCTCCAGCATTGGGCTTGGGTGATGTTGCATTAATTCCTGGCAACGCAGGTAATCTGCATGAGCAGGTTTATCTTTGGGTAGTTTTGTGCTGCCATGACGGATGAAGCCTAGGTAAAAAGCGTTGCGGCGTTTAGCACGCTTCCATACATCTGCGCGTGTAGCATCACTCACTAAACCCGAATGCAGAATAGAGTACACGCTGTTGATTATTGCACGTGATGATTCTTCAAATGGTAAGAATTCGACTAAAAATTCTGCCAATTCTTTTCCCATGGAGCCATTGATAACTGCTGGACTGCGCAAAAGACAGCGAGCATTTTCTGAGGTGGCACTGCACCACCAAGCTCGGCGGGCAATTTCATTACTAATATCTGGCGCGTGAACTACGGCAACGATAGCTTCTGGTTCCCCCAACAATAAAAGCTTTTCTAGGCTATCGCTACTAGCGGTGCCGATGCCCTGACCCATACGCGTCCAACGTTTTAAATACACAGGATAGCCACCCGGCGAACCGAGTATTTGAGTTGATAGCCATTGGCGCACTAATTTGAGATATTTCTCATCTTTACAATTAGCATGTAAGTCTATGCTGGCTTCACCTTTTTCAGATAATGCATGTAGTGTCATGCGTGACTCATCGATGCGTATGGCTTGCACCGATTGTGCTAATAAAACATTTAAGCGTAATTGATCTTGCTGAGTTAATTCCATGGTAGCTAATTCAGTTGTATGCGCTGACCGAAAGGTGGTTGGGCACGGCCTTTGACCAGCCAGATAACAGCATAGTCAGGAGTGCGACTTGGGAATGTTCCCTCACAATCACTAAAATATAGCAACAATTCAGGACGCTGATCTAATTGTTCTACCCAATTAAATACAGGTCGAAAATCCGTTCCACCGCCGCCAGCAAAGGTTTGAGGTAACTTGAATTCGTCCCATGATTCATAAATCCAAGGACAGCCATCGGCTAATTTAGTATCACAAATAAGTAAACTGATACGTGCACGCAGTTGCGCTTTGATGGCATTCACCTCACTCATGAATTCCTCAATTTCTTCGTCACCCAGTGAGCCGCTGACATCCAGTGCGACCACAATATCAGTTTGTGCACTGCGTAAGCTTGGAAAAATCACAGGGTCACCACGTCGTGATGAGGGTCGTGCATAGTTATAGTCATCGCGTGCTGTGGCTACCATATGTCTTGCCAGTAGAGCTCGCCAGGGCAGTTTGGGCTGAAGTATGAACTCCACCATGCGAGCCATCGACTCACTCAATTTTCCAGCCTGCTGCGCTTGTTGCGCTGCTCCCGCTAAACGTTGTTGCCATTGTATGCTTAAATTTTCTTCTTCTTGTTTTGACAACGGACTGGGTTCAGGACTGCCAGTGGCATCCTCAGGTGCTGATGATGGGCTGAGTTGAGAGGAGTGTTCATTTGGATCTTCTTTGGATGTTTGATCTGATTCAGTATTATTTCCTGAGTGATTCTTAGATGGCTGGCTATCCGTTGGGTCCTCGCTTTTATCTGAGCCCTGACTTTCCTGATTACCCGTGTCTGCATCACCTTCATCTTTGTCTGCTAAGCAGCGATAGATTTCTTCTGCGCTCATGCCCTTGAAACTATCTTCCACCAGTGAGCCGGGAGGTGCGCTAAAACCCTCATCAATCAGCAGAGGGTTAATCGCGTAATCACAGGCCAGATCCCAACGCTGCTTGTTTCGATGACCGCGCCGGGCGAAATGAGAAAATGCACAATGTAAAGCTTGTTTGGCTAGTACGAACTGTGTTTCTGACGG
>CAZKDD010000054.1:0-6900 GCA_964551535.1 uncultured Thiotrichales bacterium
GCATGTGTTAAGCATGCCGCCAGCGTTCAATCTGAGCCAGGATCAAACTCTTCAATTCAAAAACATAGTCGCTTATGGCGACAAATCTTTTTGAGTGTTGAGCGACCCAAGCCTACTGATAAAAAAATAGGTTTTGAAAAGGTCACTCACGCTCGATTTTGATGTACATACGAACGCAAGTGCCCACACAAGTCTCTTGATATATTGTAAAAAAACGACTCCAGCATATGCTTGGAGCAGACCTATAAGTATATGTTTAGTGATCGCCAGCATCAATAGACAGTTGCTGGTATAACTAGATAATCTTCAAGGTGATCGCCTGTTACGGCGAGGAGACGCATTATAGTGTCTCTCAGCGATTAATCAACATAAATCCAACTTATTTTTGCAAGTTTTATGAATTAATTTACATTTGCCTAAATATTGTTGGATTTACCACCAATTCGTCCAACGTTTCAGCAGATTTAACGCATATATCCGGCTGATTAACGCGGCATACTCGTCGCGAGGGTATCAGAACACTCCCGATTTGACATATAAAGGGGACATTATACAAGTTAAGACGGTTTTCAGGTCACCCGATCAAGCTGTGCATTTGTCACAGCTTGATACTCAAGTTTGATGCCATTCAAGACAACTTATATCATCTAATAATATCATTGATACCATCAACGATATCGTTTATGCCTCCACTACCACCGATACCCCCTGCACCATCAACGATTTCCTTAATACCTCCACTACCACCTATACCGCCACCACTATCGCCACCAACGTCATTAATATCATCATCGCTGCTAACACCAACAAAACATAGATTAGTGAGTAATTGATCTGCACAATCAGTAGTATAAACACCCGAGCACGAGTCCCTGACAACTTCTGTCACCTTGTCGACGCCTCCTGTTACGCGACCTGCAAGTCCATTAAACATATAAGTGATATCAAATTCCTCATCAGGATTACTCACCGAACCTTGTTCATCGCAACCCAGCGATCATTGGCTAAACACTCAATTACAAATAAGACTGATAACACCCACAACATTGCGAGCTATCATCCACGGTTAGTCTGGGAGTCTTACCTTTGCAAATTTGCGTTTTCCAACCTGTAGAATTAAAGACTCTCCCGAGCCCAGTTCTAATTTAATATCTGCGACTTTTTCACCGTCAATCTTGACAGCACCCTGCTTTATCATACGAATGGCTTCCGACG
The DNA here is from genome assembly GCA_964551535.1 of uncultured Thiotrichales bacterium. Taxonomy (GTDB): domain Bacteria; phylum Pseudomonadota; class Gammaproteobacteria; order UBA4575; family UBA4575; genus UBA1858. The sequence goes on from CAZKDD010000054.1 coordinate 1,216, forward strand.
TGCTTGAAACAAGTTGAGCTTGTTTCAAAACAGAACCTATTAACCAAGGATCGGTTTGATGAGGTAAATGTATCTCAGGCATATCATCAGGAATCTGATTTTGCTGAAAGCGATTGATAAAATCCTGCTGTGCTTTAGATGCAGCATGTTGATCATAAAAACGCGCTACCAACTCTTGACCTAGCTTAAATTTTATATCTCGTGGATTAGCCCCCTCATCAACAGCCTGACGAAGCTTTTGAATCTGTTGTGTGGAGTCAAAACTTAACAACTCATAATAGCGCCACATTAAATCATCAGAAATCTTCATGAGCTTGCCAAATATCTCAGCTGGAGGCTCATTAATTCCTATATAGTTACCCAGTGACTTGGACATTTTCTGCACACCATCAAGCCCCTCCAATATAGGCATAGTCATAATGACTTGAGGTGTTTGTCCATATTGTTTTTGCAGCTCACGTCCCATCAATAAATTAAACTTTTGATCAGTACCACCTAATTCCACATCTGCCTTGAGCGCTACTGAGTCATAACCTTGTACTAACGGATAGAGAAATTCATGAATGGCAATTGCCTGGTTACTTTTGTAACGCTTATCAAAATCATCGCGTTCGAGCATGCGCGCAACAGTATGCCTTGCCGCCAGCTCAATCATATCCTGAGCAGACATTTTCCCCATCCACTCAGAGTTAAAACAAATCGTGGTTTTCTCAGGATCCAAAATCTTAAACACTTGATCCTTATAACTATCAGCGTTATTGATTACCTGTTCACGAGTAAGCGGTTTACGCGTAACATTCTTACCGGTAGGATCACCAATCATGCCGGTAAAATCACCAATCAGAAACAAAATCTCATGGCCTAAATCTTGAAATTGGCGCAGCTTATTAATTAAAACCGTATGCCCAAGATGAAGATCAGGTGCAGTGGGATCAAAACCTGCTTTAATTCTCAGTGGACGCTTAAGCTCTAATTTTGCTATGAAATCTTTCTCTAAAAGAATTTCATCACAGCCCCGCTTCAATTCATCTAACATTTACCTGTTATCTCCAAGATATCTTTATATGTATATATGTTTATACATAAATCTAGTTTTTATGTATCTATTGCGCTATCTTTGCAAATTAATAATTGTTCGCCTACACCACTGCCACCCATTGACTCGAGTCAACTACCAAAGGGAAATACGTGCGATATAATTCTCGAATTGAATTAGATTACAAACCTACTTCAAAACGCAAGCCCGCAGTACAGAAGTATCGCATATTCACCAGCGCAGTTTTACTCTCATTCCTAATCCTACTGCCAATCGCAACTTATATTATTCTAAGCAAAGAACAACGCGTATTAAATCAACAGTACGCACCACCAGCAATCGCTCATGAAAATACTAACCAAGAGAATCATCTCATCACAGTTCCACTTAATTTGAATCATGACGGATATCGTCCTAATACTGAATCACAGATACCCACAGACAACATCATCACTGTCGATGCCGACACTGATCATAATGCAAGCAAGCCATCCGAGAATGCATCCCAGGTCACTGAAGAAACACCTAACATTAAGAAACATACTCAAATCATCAAGACTGGTGACAATCTGTCGAATATTTTTACAGCACTGGGTTTAAACGCTGAATTGCATGAAATTCTCCAACTAGGAGAATCTGTCAAAGAACTAAAATCTATCCATCCTCAGCAAAAAATTCATTTCTACCTACAAGATGATTCACTGATAAAATTAGAGCTAGAAACCAGCCTCAATCGACAATTACAAATTATCCAGCAGCAAGAAAAATATGTTGTTAATGAAGTAGTCAGAGATTTTGATATTCAAACTCAAGCCGCACACTCGATTATTGAGGACTCTCTGTTTTTATCAGGCCAACGAGCCGGTCTATCTGACGCAGTCATAATGCAACTCGCCAACATCTTCGGCTGGGACATAGACTTTGCATTAGACATCCGTAGCGGTGATCAATTCAGCGTGATCTATGAAGAAAAATATCTAGATGGTGTTAAAGTCAAAGATGGTGAAATTATTGTTGCAGAATTTGTCAATTCAGGAAAAAGTTTCCGCGCGATTCGTTATACAGACAGCCAAAATAAAACTGACTATTATTCCGACAGTGGACGCAGCATGCGCAAACCCTTTTTACGTACCCCTGTTGATTTTGCTCGCATCAGTTCTAAATTTAATCTAAAAAGAAAGCACCCTATACTCAACACCATCAGAGCACATAAAGGTGTCGATTATGCGGCTGCTATTGGCACACCGATCATGGCGGCAGGAGATGGTAAAGTCATTTATCGAGGCTCTAAAGGTGGTTATGGCAGAACGATCATTATTCAACACGGATCACAATATAGTACGCTTTATGCTCACATGCATAAGTACGCACATCGCACCCAAAAAGGGGCACGAGTCAAACAAGGACAGATTATCGGATACATCGGGAAAAGCGGTTTAGCTTCGGGCCCCCATTTACACTATGAATTTCGAGTCAATGGTGTGCATCGCAATCCTTTAACGGTCAAACTACCTGATGCTGAGCCATTACCTGAATCTGAGTTGATCCGTTTTAATTCAGTCACACAAACCCAATTTGCACTGCTGGATAAGTTTAATCCGACTATGATCGCCAGCCACGAAAAAGATAGAGAGTAGATTGGCTTCCGTATATATAGGCTTAATCTCGGGCACCAGTGCAGATGGTATTGATGCCGTTGCAGCGTGTTTTGACAACAATCAAATACAACAAGTGGGCGCCATCACTCATTCATATACACCCGACTGTCGCAACAAAATCTTAACCATCCAAACCCAACACATCTCACTCCATCAGATTGGCCAACTCGACACATTAATTGCTGAACAATTCGCTCAGGCGGTAGCTTCACTGTTAGAAAAATACTCATTAGAAAAAACTCAGATCAAAGCCATCGGCAGTCATGGACAAACACTTAAACACGACCCCAACTGCGCATACCCTTATAGCCTACAGCTGGGTAATCCGAGCTTAATAGCCGAGCGAACCCAGATAACTACTATTGCGAACTTTAGGCAAAAAGATATTGCCGCCGGTGGTCAAGGCGCACCACTAGTACCCGCCTTTCATCAGGCGTGGTTGGCCAACGCAACCCAACCCACCGCAGTCCTCAATCTTGGTGGTATTGCCAATATAACTCTACTGGAACAAGACTCAACTGTGCTGTCAAAGGGCTTTGATTGTGGTCCTGCGAATACATTGATGGATGCTTGGATGCGCAGAGAGTATCAGCAGCCTTATGACACAAACGGTGACAACGCACGAACGGGTCAAGTAAATACAGATCTACTCGAGCAATTACTTGATCATGATTACTTCAAACAGACACCACCGAAATCGGCAGACATTGATCAATTCTCACTGCAATGGCTAGATAGCATTCTCACCACTCTGCCAGCTATAAACACGCAGGACATCACCAGAACTTTGTGTGAATTAACTCTCTTATCCGTGGTCGCCGCCATTGAGCGCTATGCGCCAGCAACAGAAATTGTCATCGCATGTGGAGGTGGTTGTAAAAACTCATTCCTGATGGAAACTCTAGCAAGCAAAATCGATCCGATTAAACTCAAATTATCTGATGACTATGGTGTGGGCGCTGACTGGGTCGAGGGAGTGGCATTTGCGTGGCTGGCCAGACAAACACTATTACAGCTGCCTGGCAACTCGCCACCGGCCACTGGCGCTAGACATGAATGTATACTCGGCGGCATTTACCACCCTTAAATAGATGTCCCTGCAAGTAAGCCTCTCTGCTTGATACTTTTAATGCTAGCCACGTGCAATATTAAGATAGGCATCATCGACCTAAACAAAAACCTCGTGTCCTAAGAGAATATGCTCTCTAGAGACACGAGGTCTGTGTAGTATCAGTGTAAGTTTTGACTTAGCTTAGGTAGAGAAAGACGAACCACAACCACAGGTGGTTTTAGCATTTGGGTTGCGAATGACAAACTGCGCACCCTCTAGCCCTTCCGAATAATCTATCTCAGCACCAACAAGATACTGATAACTCATAGGATCAATGAGCAGTGTTACTCCATCGTTAACGACCGACGTATCCCCATCCTGGAGTTCTTCGTCAAAAGTAAAGCCATATTGAAATCCCGAACAACCTCCACCGGATACGAACACACGCAACTTGAGATTGTCATTTTTTTCTTCTTGTATGAGTTGTTTTACTTTGCCAGCAGCGGCATCTGTGAACACTAGCGGTACTGGCATTCCCGAACTTGGCACAGCGTCAGTAGAAGACATTTTGGATACTCCGTGAATAATTAATACAATATTTTAGCAAAAAAAAATCACTACAAAAACTGAAGGGCTATGACCACTAGGAATATCAATCTATTCATATAGAGATACTAATAGCCACTAATTTAATCTGTTTGTTGAGATGTGACTGGCTGTATATAAGATGAAGAAGTGCCACTATCAGCATTAACATTGATATCTGAAAATTGTTCAGCAGTTTTATGATGTAGACTTCCATTAACCTGTGCACCGACCTCTACTTCAAGCAAGTTGTAATACACACTGCCTTGGACTTTTGCATGCCTTGCAAGCTCTAAAGTACCAGACACATAAATATCACCTTCCACAGTGCCGTTAATAATTACCATAGAGCCGACTACATCACCTTTAATGACACCCTTCTCAGCTAATATGAGCAATGATTTTTCCTTGCTCTCAGATATTATATTTCCTTGCACTTCAGATTCGATATGAAGTACTTCACGAAAATAAATATTCCCTTCCATGCGAGTACCAGAGCCAATCAACGTATCAATTTTCATTGATCTCATTTTTTTCTTACTTAGCATCTAATCAACTCCCATTGATAAGTTCTTGCCATGAATAATTATTGTTAAATTTTTTCATGGCTCGTGAAGATGGTATCACGGACAAATGCACAACTTCTGGATAAAAATTTTCCGGCAATTTGAAAACACCATTATATCGTTGAAAATATTTGAATGAATAAACGATTGAATCTGCAGCTGCAGTCATCCCTCCTGAGACCTCAATTCGTCTCATCATATCGTCTTGCATACCATCGATACTAATCTTGATATTACCTTTAGCCGGCTTTTTGTTTAAGCTGCTCTGCATCAATAAAAAATCATAATAATATTCACCCTCATTAACAGAAACGCGCACACTGAAATCTTTAATATCCACCCCTGATTGGGTCTCTTCTGGCGCGAGTAGTTTCCTATAGAAAGCCAATTCTTCTTCTTGTTTTTGAATCTGCAACTGCAAGTCTCTCAATATCTGTTGACCATGCTCATAAGTTTTCACATCGACTTGTGCTTCACGAGAGAGTTTTTTAATTTGAAAATCTCGTTGCGCTAATTGTTTCTGTGTTTCTTGCAACTGAATTTGCAGCTGCTTCTTTTCTTGTCGATCATGCAAAAAAGCTAACGAAATCTTTCCACCACCAAGAGTATAAAAAAATCCTGCACTACAAATTGAAAATACAATGATAAATAACCACTTTATTCGTCCAGACATAGGATGATAAGCGGACAAAGATATTGCCTCAGGATGTGGAACATTGACTTTGACGCTTTTTTTCACCGCAGTGACTTCCTTGCTGACTATGGCAATAAACCAATCGCATCAATTCC
>CAZKDD010000055.1:0-6888 GCA_964551535.1 uncultured Thiotrichales bacterium
GTGTAAAGTCGGTCAATTTAGAAGGGGCAATCACCACTCCACCTGCATGCTTGCCGGCATTTCTTGCTAGACCTTCAAGTTGCAAAGCCATATCCATTAGGGTGCCAACTTCTTCATCGTCATTAACTAATTGGCGGAGGTCTTTTTCACTCTTGAGTGCTTTATCCAGAGTCATGCCCACTTCAAATGGAATCATTTTGGCAATGCGATCAACAAACCCATAAGGATGACCCAACACTCTACCTACATCACGCACTACCGCTTTTGCAGCCATCGTTCCATAGGTGATAATTTGGCTGACTTTTTCACGCCCATAACGCTTTGCCACATAATCGATCACGCGATCTCGCCCAGCCATACAAAAATCAATATCAAAGTCTGGCAGAGATACACTCTCAGGATTCAAGAAGCGTTCAAATAACAATTCATAACGCATCGGATCTATGTCAGTGATACCTAGGGCATAAGCCACTAAAGAGCCAGCACCTGAACCGCGCCCAGGTCCTACCGGCACACCATTATTACGAGACCACTCGGTAAAATCAGCGACGATCAAAAAATATCCGGGATAGCCCATGCGCTGAATTACATCCAGCTCAACATCTAGGCGTCGGTGATATTCCGTCTCGTCGATATTGGCATCAAACTCACGAATTTTTTGCAATCGCTGTTGCAGCTTGCGCTCAGCTTGTTGTCTTAAATATTCATCTGGTGTGAGGTCTCCAGTGGGAAACTCTGGCAAGACATTATTGCCAAACTCCAGATGAACGTTACAACGCTTAGCGATTTCCACACTGTTGGAAAGCGCTGATGGAACATCAGAATAAAGACTACGCATCTCATCAGGTGAACGCAGATATTGTTGATCACTATAAACGCGCGCTCGCCGTGGATCAGACAATACTCGCCCTTGATTAATGCACACTTTTACCTCATGAGCATCAAACTCATTAGCGGTAAGGAAACGCACATCGTTGGTAGCCACTACTGGCAGCTGATGTTGATGGGCTAGGTTTAATGCAGCCGAATTATAGCTATGTTCATTTTCACGCCCGGTGCGCTGCAATTCAATGTAATATCTATCTGCAAAATGCTGCGTCCACGCTAACAAACATTGGTCTGCCCGCGTTTGATCATTTTTTAATAGAATCTTTCCCATGTCACCTTCACGCCCACCCGAGAGCACGATTAACCCAGCGTTATTTTCAAATATCCAATCACGCTCTAGCGTGGGTAATCCACCCTGTTGTCCTTCCATGTATGCGCGTGTTAATAACTCGGTAAGGTGTTTATAACCGAGGTTATTCATACACAATAGAACTACTCTAAATCGCTCTTCTAAACTCGGGTCGGACACCAAAACATCCGCACCGATAATGGGTTTGATACCTTGTTTAATCGCACTCCTGTAGAATTTAACCAAGGCAAATAAATTACTGAAATCGGTGACTGCTACCGCCGGCATATTTAAAGCATGGGTTTTTTTGACCAACTCAGGTATGCGCACTAAACCATCAATGATGGAAAACTCACTATGCACACGTAAATGAATAAACTCAGGATTCATGTCAGTAACTTTGCTACCGGCTTAAAGCTTTTTCGATGATGAATACAAACGCCATGGGTTTGCAGTGCTTGTAGATGATTCGCCGTAGGATAGCCTTTATGTTGCGCGAAACCATACATGGGATACTCGTCATGCAAAGTTACCATTTCTTGATCGCGTGTGACTTTAGCCAATATTGATGCCGCACCAATGGCCGGATCATGCAAGTCACCTTTGATCACAGCATAAGACTCCACACCCAGATCAGGACTGAACTTGCCATCCACCAGCGCCAACGGTGGTTGAACTATAAGACGATTAAATGCTCGCTGCATCGCCAGCAAACTGGCATTAAAAATATTCAGTTGATCGATTTCATCACATTCGCAGCGACCTAGGGCCCAAGCAACAGCGTTGCTTTTTATATATTCTGATAGTGTCTCACGGCGCTGTTCAGATAAGGCTTTTGAGTCTGTCATAGCCTGCCAATCAGCGTGATCACCTAACACCACAGCGGCGGCGACAACGGGTCCGGCCAAAGGCCCTCGACCAACTTCATCTATGCCCGCATAGGAGGCTAGATCAAGCTTGAGGCTGGAAACATCAACAACATTGCTATGTTTTTTTATTACATCCATGCCCACACCTTATTGCCATTTTTCATCACAACAGATGTGATGGGATAGATTCGAGTGGGTCGATATGGGTTTAATTAAGGCACCATAGCTTGGCATCATGCAAGTGGTACACGGAAAAGAAATGATGTGAACTAAAGATCTTTGAACATACATTTTAACTCTGCACTTGCAGCAAGTTCACCATCAACATAGGCGTTAGTCTCAAAAACACCAAAATTACGTTTCATACGGGCCAGTCGAGATTCCAATCTTAATTGGTCACCAGGTACGACTGGTCGTTTGAAGCGAGTATTCTCTATACCTACAAATAAAAATAAGCTTTCATTTTCAGGTTTTAAGTTGGGATCACTCAACACCAACACCCCTGAGACTTGTGCCAGCGCTTCAAGAATAAGCACACCTGGAAATACTGGAGTCTGGGGGAAATGTCCTTGGAAAAATCCCTCGTTAACTGTGACATTCTTGATCGCCACAATAGATTCTCCGTGACGACAATCAACAACTTTATCAATAAGTAAAAAAGGATACCTGTGAGGAAGGTGTTTCATAACATCTTCAACTGACATCGAAATACTCGATGCTTCACTCATAATGGAATCTCCGTAGATGCATTAAATAAATGATGCCTGTCTATCAATGTGCCAATTACAATGTGCAAGTTATTTGGCTGCGTTTAACTCAGCAAGCACTTCGTCTGTAATATCCACGACCGGGCTGGCATATAAAACAGGCTGAGTCAGCACCAAGTCATAGTTCATTTTTTCGGAATACTCTTTTATCACCTCGTACACTTTTTTCTGTAGTGCTGCGACTTCTTCATTGCGTCGAATATTCAGATCTTCCCTGTATTCATCACGAAGGCGATTATGATCACGCTTTTGATTCAAGATTTCACGCTCAAGTTTGACACGATTAGCTTCACTCATAATGGTACCCTCGTTCTTAAGCTTTTCTTCTAGCTTTAGAATTGCATCACGAGACCCGCTCAATTCTTTATCACGACCAGCGAACTCAGTTTCCAAAGATTTTCGAACTGACTGCCCTTGCACTGATTGTTCCATTAATTGTCCAAAATTTATGAACCCCAGCTTGACTTCAGCCACCGCAGCACTCGATAAGAAGGCCAGCAGTGCAACCGCCACACAATTAATAATTATTTTGTTCAACTTTGTTCTCCTACTTTAGAAACTTGTACCAAACTCAAATTGAAATGACTCTGTCTGATCCTGATCTTCGTCATTTAAAGGGGATGAAAGACTGAATGTTATCCCACCCATTCCTGTCAACATGTTCACCTCAAACCCCACACTACCTCTCAACTCAGAGGTTTCAAACTCATCCACATCCTCAAATACATTGCCAGCATCAGCAAACATACCCATGCGAAAGCGAGTCGGGTCCATTAACGACGGCACAGGAAAATAAAGCTGCACCCCTGCCGTTGTAAGGAAATTACCCCCATAGGCATCGTTACGACTATCTCTTGGCCCCAGCGTATTGGTAACGTAGCCTCGAACTGTTTGTGAACCCCCTGCACGGAATTTCTCAAAGAATGGCAGATCGCCATCGCCGCCATAGGTATCACCATAGCCAATCATGGAGCGTGTCGCAAAGGTAAAGGTATCGTTAATCGGATACAACCATGTATGCTTATGCTCTAGCTTATAATACTCTAAATCACTCAATGGTGTGGTCACTTCTAGCCGTGTTCGGTGATAGAGACCCTTGGTGCCAAACATTCTCCTGTTGCGACTGTCATGAATGTGTGCACCAGTCACACTAAAATTGAGGAATTTCTCACCATTATCATCAACAAAATCACGAATCTCATCCGAACTGGTAGTACTTACCTGTACATCTGTTTTTTGTAAGTCCAGTGTCATGCTGACACGGTCATCTTCGGTCAATGGAATCCCGTAGTTAGTTCTTAAACTAAATTTCTCAGAATCAAAATCTGATATATCTGCCTCACTGGCATCTGTCTTGATGTAACTAAATCCATAGCCACGACTCACTCCATCAATGGTGTAATAAGGGTCCGTGTAAGAAAGATCATAAATCGTGTTAACTTTACTGGTGTTGATCTGGAAAGCCACTTGTTTACCTGAGCCCAGGAAGTTATCTTGACTGACACTTGCAGTTAATACCGCACCCTGACTATCTGACAAACCCGCGCCCACAGAAAAACTGCCAGCTAAACGTTCCTGTATAGTAAAAGTGACATCGACAAAATCATCCACGCCAGGAATTTTGTTGGTTTCAACATCAACCATTTCCACAAATGCTAATCGCTGAATTCTGCGTCGCGACAAATCTACTGCTGTTTGAGAGAACCAGGCTCCCTCAATCTGACGTAATTCACGGCGATATACCTCATCACGACTATATTGATTGCCGACTATATTTATTCGTCTTACATAGGTACGTTTACCCGGATCGATGAAGAAAGTTAAATCAACGGTTTTATCTTCATCATTTAATTTGGGAATAGGATTGACGCGTGAGAAAGCATAGCCATCAGCACTGAGGCGTCTTGAGATGGCATCAGTGGATCTTACCACTAACTCGCGTGAGAAAATTCCATCAACTTCCGTCACCAATAACTCTCTCAGCTCTTGCTCTGGCACAACAAATTTCCCAGCCAGCTTCACATCATTCAAAGTGTATTGATCACCCTCATTGATATTGATACTAATAAAGATATCTTTTTTGTCAGGAGTGATTGAAACCTGAGTAGAGTCGATACTGAAATTCATATAACCAGTATTCAAATACTGTGAGCGAAGGTTTTCTAAGTCAGCAGCTAGAGTTTGTTTTGAGTATTTATCTTGATCAGACCAAAACTTCCAAAAGGACTTCTTACCCGACTGAAAATCCTCTTTGAGATCTTCTTCTTCATAAGCATTATTACCAATGATGTTAAGCTCGCGAATAGTCGCCGCTTTACCCTCAGCAATCATAATCTTCACATCCACACGATTGCGAGAGATCTCGTTAGTGACTGTTTCTATTTCTACACTGTATTTGCCGCGTGAAAAATACTGTTGGAGAAGTTCATTCTCCAATCTTTCTAATACCGACCGATTCAATACTCGACCGGGTGCAACGCCAATCGCCTCCAGACTCTCAATGAGTTGTTCATCCGGAATATCTTTATTGCCAAGAATTTCTAGAGAGGCAATGCCGGGGCGCTCTTTAAGTGCAACGATCAGTTTGTTGCCATCACGACGTAACACGACATCACTGAACAATTCTGTTTTATACAGCTGTCGTATAATGAGCACAGAATCTGAATCTTCAAATTCATCACCCACTTTGACCGGAATGTGACTAAACACTGTTCCAGGAGTAATTCTCTCCAGACCCTCGAGTTCAATGTCGACGATGTTAAAAGATTCTGCAATGACGACTTGCACATGACAAAACATATAAATCGCCAACAAAGATTTTATTATTCTGGTGTTCACAGTATGTGTTGTGTTTAGCTAAACAGTCTTTGAATATCGTTATAAAAAGCCAACAGCATGAGGCCTGCCAGCATGATTATGCCCAATTTTTGTCCTAATAGTTGTATTGCTTCTGACACCTGACTCCCCTTGACCATCTCAATCAGATAGTACATCAGGTGGCCGCCGTCGAGCATAGGCACGGGTAACAGGTTGAGTATACCAATGCTGATGCTGATGATAGCCAAAGTACTTAAAAACGAAGCTAAGCCCAATTGCGCTGACATTCCTGCAAACTCTGCAATCGAAATCGGTCCACTTATATTTTTGGTAGAGGCTTCGCCAATGATCAGTTTACCAAGCAATTTCACTGTCAGCACGCTCATATCATAGGTTTTTGTCATTCCATGCTCAAATGCAGTCAAAAAATCCTGCTTGATAGTCATTTGTCGTTGCTTTAAGGCTTCTCTATCTATCCATGGACTCACTCCAATGCGACCGATCACCTCTCCATCCATCTCAATTGCCTTAGGACGCAATGTCATCGATAACCGTTGTTGATCTCTGAGTATTAAGACATCGATGTCTTTTTCTGGATGACTTTTAACCAAGTCGACCCAATTCATCCACCCATCCACGGCTTGTCCATTGGCAGCCAATACCATATCCCCCTCGAGAAACCCTTGTGCCTGAGCCACACTATCAGAAGAAAACTGACCAAAACGTGTGGTCAATTCCGGTCGCCAAGGTGAAATACCTATCTTACTGATTGGATTTCCGTCACCGACTAATATACTGCTGTCCGATAAATCCATAGTGATCTCATCAATATTTCCATTGCCATCGATTTTCTCAATGTTGACATGACCTGTTTTTAATCCTTCAGAGATAATCGTTAAACTCAAATCTTCCCAAGTCGATATCGGTTTATCATTGACACTTACGATCACATCACCCGCTTGCAACCCAGAATGGTAAGCGATGGTATTTTCTTGCACTTGTGAAATTTCAGGCTTAATACCCTGCACACCCACCATATACATCATCATGTAAGCAAATACGGCAAAGATGAAATTAGCTAAGGGACCTGCGGCTACGATAGCAAAGCGAGCATACACGGACTGATGATTGAAGGCTTTATGTTTTTCAGCCTCTGCCACTTCCTGCTCACGCTCATCCAACATTTTGACATAGCCACCTAATGGAATGGCAGCAATCACATACTCAATTTTGCTTTTAGGTGAAACATAGCGAAACA
>CAZKDD010000056.1:0-6852 GCA_964551535.1 uncultured Thiotrichales bacterium
ATGCACTTTGTATAGGACGAAACAAATACAAATCAGCGCGGGAGGTTCGCTTTGTGAGATATTTGCACACCAAGAGCTAGCAATACCAGAGAATAATTATGACTCATTCAGCCCATCGAATTTTCTATGACGATTTGTGTCCCATGTGTAACGCAGAGATTAGTCATTATAAGAAACTCACTCATTTGCATCCCATCGATTGGATCGCAATCAGTACTTCTGAGGATGTGATAAATTCTCATGGATTGAATAAAGAATTAGTACTCAAAAGAATCCATGCGATTAACAGTGACGGTGAAGTGGTTAGTGGCGCGGCGGTGTTTTCACTGATTTGGAATTCCTTAAAGCCTTATCGTTTTATGGGTCGTATGATCGAAACACTGCATTTGATTCCATTGCTGGATTTCTTTTATAAATACTTTGCAGAATGGCGTTATCGTCGTAATGCAGCTAAATGTCCTTCAGCGGATTAAGTCGCTGACACAACTGACTAGTCGGTGGCTGAGTTCATCCGGCTGATTGAATAAGAAGGTTATGAAACAAAAAGATATTTCTGACGAACGCAAGGATTACTCTTTGGCTAGTTTGAATGAGGATAGTGTAGATGCTGATCCGATCAAACAATTTGAACAATGGTTAGCTGAGGTCAGAACCACGGATCAAGTCGAGCCGACCGCGATGAATATTGCTACCAGTACAGAATCGGGTGAGATAAGTTCACGCATGGTCTTACTTAAAGCAGTTGATGACAATGGCTTCTCATTCTTCACTAACTATGACAGCAAGAAATCCCAAGATATAGAGGCCAATGCGCAAGCAGCACTGTGTTTTTGGTGGTCAAGTTTGGAGCGTCAAGTTCGTGTGCAGGGTAAAGTGCAGAGAGTTAGTGTCCAAGAAAGTGATAAATACTTTCACTCACGTCCGCGTGGCAGTCGCATAGGGGCGATAGCCTCTCAACAGAGTCGAGTGATTGCGAGTAGTGAAATTTTGCAACAACAAGTGGAGGCGGTGAGTGCCCAGTATGATGGCCAAGACCACATACCAAGACCACAATATTGGGGTGGATACAGAGTGGTTCCTAATATGATTGAGTTTTGGCAAGGCAGGCCTAGTCGACTTCACGATAGAATACGCTATCTACTGGACGCCAACGGTGACTGGCACATAGAGAGATTATCTCCCTGATAGAGCGTTTATTCAGGTCAAGTGTTTATTCAGACTAAGGGTCTGATGCACCCATCTGGTCCACTCATGTGGGTCAGGGAGGTTGAATGGTCTGCTGTGGTGGCTCTAGCTGTAGTAGATATGCCACTCGGGGGCTGGTTTAACTTTTTCGGGCCAGAACGTTTTGTCTGATTCTTTTGCGATCATTTCTTCGCAACGCTTACATGCTTCGCCGTAAGTCATCGTTTCTTCAAATTTTCCTGTTTGAAAGTCATATTTATGTTTCCAAGCGATAATATAGCCTGTGTCTTCGTCACGTTTAATAAGATTTTCATTCGTCATTGAGATACCCTTCCCTTACTCAGACTGCTTAGCAAAGCTGCAATATATGTGGTGTAGCTAAAAAGATGGAACATTTTAGACATTCACGCGCGCTTGTCCAGTCTATTATTGAACTTTGTCCGATTTTTTTGGTGTTGTATATTTCAAAAGTCCATAGAGAATTTAATGATCAAACATAATTTTATGCGAAGAGTTTCGGTTGATGGTAACTCTTGGTGCTTAATTGATGATGTTATGGGTCAGAATTTTTAAGGATAAAAGCATAATTAAAGGCGATTTCTTTCAAGCTATCGTAGCGACCTGAAGCGCCTGCATGTCCCGCATCCATAGTGGTTTTTAATAATAATGCACGATGTCCAAGTTTATGTTCACGCAGACGTGCTACCCATTTTGCTGGTTCCCAATAAGTCACTCGTGGGTCAGTGAGGCCTGCGGTAACGAGCAAATGCGGATAGGTTTGTGCACAGACATTATCATAGGGTGAATAGCTTTTTATGTATTCATAGGATGACTCATCCAATAGTGGATTTCCCCATTCTGGCCACTCGGGAGGTGTTAGTGGCAAGCTGTCATCACACATGGTGTTGAGTACGTCGACAAAGGGTACATCAGCCACTGCGCAATTGAATAAGTCTGCACGCATGTTAATGACCGCACCAATCAACATGCCTCCTGCTGAACCCCCATGAATAGCGATTTTATCGTTGGCCACGATCTTTTTTTCAATGAGGGTTTCTGCAACTCTAATAAAATCTTCAAATGTATTTTTTTTCTGCTTGAGCTTGCCCTGTGTATACCAGTCATAACCTAACTCCATCCCGCCGCGAACATGGGCAATAGCATATACGAAACCTCGGTTAACTAAAGATAAGCGAGTAGTAGAAAAGCTGGCTGGCATTGAAGCCCCGTAAGCTCCATAGCCATATAAAAGGCAGGGCGCTTGCCCATTCATCGCACAGTCTTTTTTGTAGAGTAAAGATATAGGAATACGTGAGCCATCTTCAGCATCGGCGAAAATTCTTTCCGTAATGTAATCATCTGGTTGATGGCCGCAAGGAACTTCTTGTTGCTTAATTAACTGACGATCTTGCGTACGCATGTTGTACTCATAGACTTGAGTGGGTGTTGTCATTGATGTGTAAGAGAAACGCAGACTGTCAGTATCGAATTCATAACCATCTTCAATGTCGAGCTCGTAGGCAGGTTCATTAAAGCGGATAATTTTTTCTGTTTGTGAAGAATTGAAATCTATCACCGTCAGTTTCGGCAAACCCATTACTCGTTCGAGCCGCACCATGTAGTGTTTAAATAATTGGATCCCTCTCAATAGCGAGTGTGGTTCTGGGCAATAAAAATCTTGCCAATCCTGGGCGCTGTCAGCGTGCAAGTCTGCCATCATGATTTTGAAATTTTTGGCGCCATCTTTATTGGTAGTGATATACCAATGTTGTTCATGATCAGAAATACTGTACTCAAGATCGGCGATACGAGTTTGGAAGCAGCGAGGGGGTTGCTCAGGGTGATAGGCATCTATGGTGTGAATTTCTGAGGTTGTGTGGTTGTGAACATTGATTAAGATGTAGCGATTGGATTCAGTTCGCTCTAGTCCAACAAAAAAACTGGCATCAGGCTCTTGATAGATAAGCGCATCATGATCTGAGTTTGTGCCCAATTTATGACGATACACTTTATCTGGGCGGTGGTTATTATCTAGAGTGGTGTAAAATAGCGACTCGCTGTCCATTGCCCACACAAAATTGCCTTGTATATGTTCAATGGTTTGAGTGGCCGCCTTGCGAGTCTGCAAATCAATTACAAACAGGGTATAAAATTCTGAACCTTTTGTGTCGACGCTATAGGCAAGAAAACGATGATTAGGACTATGTTCGCATTGACCTATTTCAAAATAATCATATTCGCTGGCCAGTTCATCAACATTGAGTAAAAGCTGCTCTTGCTGGTGTTGATCATGACGATAATAGCAAGGATGTTGAGCGCCTTTATCGTATCGATCATAGTAATAGTAATCTCCATCTCGGCACGGTAGTGAGGAATCATCTTCTTTGATGCGCGATTTCATTTCCTCAAATAGTTGAGTTTGCAATTCTAGAGTATCTTGCATGTAGTCGTCTGTATAGGCATTTTCAGCTTCTAAATATTGTCTGATTTGCTTATCCAAGCTGTTAGGAGTTTGCATAACAGTTTGCCATTGTGAGTCGCGCAACCAAGCATACTCGTCGACACGAGTTTGATTATGTTGGATTATTTCTTGAGCCACTTTTTTTGCTTGAGGTGCTTGTTTTTTCATGGTTTGTAGAACTTTATCGTTTAAAATAATTTATGAATTTTAATCCATCACCAAACATAGTGAGTACACAAACTGAAGCTCATGCTCGGTTACGAGAGATTGTGCTTCGGCATCGTGATACAGAGTATCAAGAAACTATTCCTGAGTATGCCCAGCGGGGGTTTGAATGTGTGCAACATTGGGTACAAACACAGGGTAAACCTATCATCTTAGATAGTGGTTGTGGCACGGGTGATAGTAGTGTGTATCTGGCGCATCAACATCCACATTGTTGCGTGGTGGCAATAGATAAATCTGCTCAGCGATTAGGTCGAGGCCAACTCGCAACTTTGCCGGATAATGTGTATTTTATTCGTAATGATTGTATTCATCTATGGCGCTTGATGGCGCGTCATAATTGGAAGGTGACAAGTCATTACTTATTGTATCCAAACCCGTGGCCTAAGCCTGGACATGTGCGAAGACGCTGGCACGCGCATCCAGTATTTCCTTGTCTGCTGCAACTCGGTGGTGAATTGATAATGAGAACTAATTGGCATATCTATGCACAAGAATTTTCACAGGCGATCAGGTATCTATCGGGTCAGCAATGGCCTGTCCAGCGCTATCAAGTGGACGAACCGATTTCACTTCATGAGCGTAAGTATCATCTGAGTGGGCATGCGCTCTTTCAAGTGCGTGGCTTATGTCGCTTCAGTTAACGCTTTCGCCTCTAAACGAGTAGACCACTGTGCACGGATTACATTGTGGGTGGCGAGACTGGTACCCTTGGGTCCACTGTGGCTGATGGTATTTTTTTGTGGCCCGATGGCATAACGATAATAGTCTAATGCGGCCTGCGCAAAGCCTGGGCAATCAATGGGTAATTGACCCCGTATCTCAAATTCATTGGGCGCAATTTGCTCTATATCAGCGAGACAGTGTGAGTGTAGATGATTGTCGAAATCGATATCGAAAAGTATTTTCGCAATGGAACGATGGTTGTTGTCAACCACGTCGGGAAAAAGTCCATGAAAGATAAAAATGGCGTCTGCCATAAAGCTAGCCTTTTTTAATTCCTCTACAGTATTATTATAGCTTATCTGATAACCCGAACCTATGCGTTTTCACTAGAGGGTATTTGTATGGAATATTTATTAGACACCGAGTTTGCGCGTTTTGAGCTGCGCCAAGAGCCTCTAGGTTTATGGGATTTGTGGGTGGACGGAATGCCCACTATTACTTTTGAATCGCCGGAAGCTGCGGCGGAGAGTGTTTATAAACAACGCTCTGGCTATGTCGTGTGGGATCAACTAGAAAATCCCCCAGCCCCCAAGAGTCTTGAAGGATGGAAAAAAATTGAATCATAGAGAATGGCTAATCTCGTGAATTATTAACAACAAACTTACTAATATCGGGATGCTTAATGGGTCGATATCGTCCACCGCCGCCACCGAGATCAAAATATATCACGCTCGAAGGTAAGCTTAGATTGCAACAGGAGCTGGATTATTTGTGGAGTGAAAAGCGTCCTCAGGTGACACGTGCAGTGAGAGAGGCTGCCGCTCAGGGAGATCGTTCGGAAAATGCTGAGTATATTTATGGTAAGAAACAGTTACGTGAAATCGATAGTCGGGTTCGTTTCTTACAAAAACGCTTAGGTGATATTACAGCCGTTGGACAAGTGCCTGCTGATCAAGAATCTGTATATTTTGGTGCTTGGGTGAGCTTGCAAGATGAATCGGGACAAACACATGAATATCGTATTGTTGGTCCAGACGAATTTGATCATGCATCTGAGTACATCAGTATGGATGCTCCTTTGGCAAAAGCATTATTAAAACGCCGTTTGTATGATGAGGTTAGTGTTCAGTTACCCACGGGGAACAGTATTTATACGATTGTTAAGATTCGTTATGAATAATACCTCCGTCATTGCTTGCGTGTGTTGTCGTCAATTTTCATGATCACTGGGCTGATTCTAATAGGACGATCGAGCAAGACGATCGAACAAAATGATCGAATAGGACGAGGAGTTCAGTTTGTGCTGACTTTGCGCCTCGTGATCGTAACTTCCAGGATAAAGCTCAATGAGTCAAGTCGTATTACACCTCGGTGAAGACTATATACAAGAAGACCTAGAATATTATTTCTCTGGTGAGCGTGATAAGAACAATCAAGTTCGACCTGATGCAAATATTTACAGCATGACGCCAGATAGCCATCATCTGCAGATGGATTTTTCAGATAAAAAGGTGGGTAATTTCTTTTATCCGGTTTTGCCACAAGCGCTGGACAAAATTTATATAGGTATCAGTGTGTCGTTATTTGCCAATCACTGGGGCGCTTCATTTTTGCTAGAGTTAATGAAGCATGTGAAGCCAGGTGGTGCCATCATCCTGCCGGTATATCCCGAGGGGCAGGCAGCTGAAAAATATTATTGGTCGCGCAGTTTCTTAGAGAATATTTTCTTAAGTCGTGAGCGTTGGACTGGTTTCAGCAACATCACGGCTGAGAATGACGGTGTAATGTCATTACGAGTGGGCCGTAAATGGCCTAAACCTATGCCCAGTAGCGCGGAGTGGTTTTTTAAAGAGCGTGCGAATCTGTTGCTTGCACATTTGGCAACAGATGATAACGCGCAAGATATTACTACGGCCTTGCAGACTCAATTTGTCCCCATTGCTAATCTTGCTTGGCAAGAATATCAGCGCAGCGCATTGATGGAAAAAATCATTATTGAATTTCACGGCAAAGATAAGAAAGTTTCTATCCAGCACGTGGGGCAAGATTATGGTCTGCTAGTTAACGATTTAATATGTTCACCGTTTATCCAACTTCAAGAGGGACAAAGTTGGCATGTTGGGCAGGTGAGTGAATCGATCAGAAATAGTGTCGAACAATACTTCGCACCACACACAAGTGAAAGCCATCAAACGCATTACTCCTTAATTGATCAAGTGCAGCTAAATCCTGCTTCGATCATGTGTGTGAGTCACCTGCTGAATGATGTAGGGTCATCGCAATATCAAGCATTAATTCAACAAATGTGGACGGCC
>CAZKDD010000057.1:0-3915 GCA_964551535.1 uncultured Thiotrichales bacterium
ATAAAACAGCGATCGACAGAGTCGTCAACAGACTCACCATCCGGCCTATCATAATTATCTGCTCCTTGTACCGTAATCACATCCAATAACAAGTCTTGATAAGTATCTTTGTATAACTCAACATCCCCTACTGATAAGGCACCAATGGTCTCTCCATGATATGAATTCTTTAAGGTAACAAATTTTTTCTTATTTTGTTTACCCATATTTCGCCAATAATGAAAGCTCATTTTAAGAGCCACTTCTATAGCTGATGAACCATTATCTGCGTAGAAGCATTTGTTAAGATTAGCCGGAGTTAGTTTAACCAATCGTTCTGAAAGATTAACCACTGGCTCATGAGTAAAACCAGCCAGAATGACTTGCTCTAGTGAGTCTGCCTGTTGTGCAATAGCACTACTGATGTGAGGATTGGCATGACCAAATAGATTCACCCACCAAGAACTTACCGCATCAAGATATTTATTTCCGTCAGTGTCATATAACCATACCCCTTTTCCATGTTTGATCGGAATAATTGGAAAATCTTCATGATCTTTCATTTGAGTGCATGGATGCCACACATGGGCTTTGTCTGTCTCTATTAAACGACGCGTCAATTGTGTGTTATTTTCCATAAACTTCTCATTTGCAGATAACGAAATAGCCGATAGGCCAATAAAAATGTGAGTATAAAAGCACTTATAATAGGCATGAGCAAATCTGCTTTAGCAGACCACCAGTAATGTATTATAGCAAGGATAGAAATCAAGTAGATGAGTTTATGAAGCTTTGACCAATTAGTTTGCAACCTTGCCCTCATGGCATCCGTTGATGTCAGTGCCAAGGGTGTTAATAAAATTAAATTAATGACACCAATGGTAATAAAAGGTCGTTCTTTTATATCTTCAATAATTAATGCCAAATCCAGCCACTGTTCGAGCACCAGATAAATAGAAAAATGCGTACTTGCATAAAGATAGCAGAATAAACCAAGCATTCGACGTATTCTAATCAATGCATGATAGTTCAATATTTGGCTAATTGGTCTTATCGTCAGAGTCAATAAAATAAAATTTAACGCTGCTTGACCAGATAATTGCATTAGATTCTCGACTGGATTGGCACCCAGACTATCATTGATAAAACCCACAAGCATGAATATCAGTGGCAAACAACTTAAAGAGAATACAGTTAACTTGAGTATTTTAATTTGATATAACTGCTCCATAATAATTAATTAAAGGCTACTCAACTTTACCTATTAAACATTAAATAACTATCAAATTGTCACTTCAAAGCTTTATTAACTTGCTTATGTAGAGAGATCAATAAGACTTCGAGAAACATACGATAGTTCAAACTGGCATCAAAATAGCGTTTGCACTCCAGCAATTCATGCCAGAAATTATTCACACACTTAACAGGAATTTTATTTGCTAAGGCTAGCATTGGCCGATAAAAATCAGGGTTCTCAAGACCGCGGGGATTTTCTTGAGCTTGAATTCTTATCAAATCTGAAATGATACTCTGCATCCAGGCGCTGGCATGGACAAATGGTATGTCTTCTAGAGACTTTGCAACCTGCATGGGATCTCCATCATACTCAAACACACTAAGGAATGATCGCATTGCTGTAATTCTTTGATCTAGCAATTCTGTCTCATGATATTCAAGAGCTTTCAAAGGTGCGCCCTGCGCTACACGCAGTAGTGGTTGCCAGTCGGTATCACTGGATTGCTGTTTAAGCCATTGCATTGAATCCTCTTCTGCAGGAGGATAAAAAGTTTCTATCTGACAACGACTACGTATCGTTGCCGGTAATGACAAGGAGGACTCTGCTACCAATATCAAATGAGTATGTTCAGGTGGTTCCTCTAAAGTTTTTAATAAAGCATTGGCAGCATTCATGTTGAGTAGCTGCGCGGATTCTATAATCGCCACCTTGGGCGCTTGAAAATGTCGGGTCAAATATAACTGTTGAATAAGCTCGCGCACTTGATCTACTGAGATATTATTTGTTTCAGGCGCAATCGAAATAAAGTCAGGAAATGTATCAGCTTCCATGAGCAAACAATGTTTACATTCACCACATGCTTGCATAGGTTCGTGTGGATGCTCACATATCATTGCACAAGCAAGCCTACGTGCAAAATCATGCTTACCAATACCTGTTGGACCAACAAATAACATGGCATGAGCAAGACTACCATCAGCTATCATACGAGCAAAATGATCTGCATGTTTTAGGTGCCAGGGATAATGATGATTATTCATGAATAATTGTGTTAAATGTTTGGTCAGATACCTGTCAGCTGTATGTGTTCATTGTCAGTATTCATGGCAGCTCTGAGTCAAATTCTACTTTAGCGTCAGCCATTAAAATCATCATCAAAATAATCTAATAACTGTTGTTGAATATCAGATTGCACTTGCGTAATTGCTCTTTCCGCATTAATTCTACATATGCGTTGTGGATGTTGCTCGGCCAGATTTAAATACCCTTGCCTAACTTTAGTATAGAAATCGACTTTCTCTCTTTCAAAGCGATCCTTTTCACCACGCTGAGTCACCCTTTCTTGACTAGTTGATAGGCTAATATCCAACAAAAACGTCTTATCGGGAGATAAGCCCGACAGTGAAAATTCTCGTAATTGATCTATCTTTTGAATATCAATGTCCCGTCCATAACCTTGGTATGCATATGTCGCATCATAAAAACGATCACTTAGTACCCACAGGCCCTGCTCTAATGCGGGTTTAATGACTTTTTGCACATGCTCAACACGAGCTGCAAACATGAGTAGTAACTCAGTATCTTCATGCATCATCTGTAATTCATTAGAAAGTAATAAATCACGAATTTTTTCACTTAACTCTGTGCCACCGGGTTCACGGGTCCTAACCACGCGACAGTCATGCTGCTCAAGAAAATCCTGAGTAAGTTGCATTTGAGTGCTTTTCCCAGAACCTTCAATACCTTCAAGTGTAATAAATCGATTTTTCATTATTTAATTGAGCTGATACTCACGAACAGCTTGCACATGTTCTTGATAAGTTTTAGAGAAATAGTGAGTGCCATCTTTTTTTGAAACGAAATATAAATCGCCAGTATATTGCGGCTGCATGACAGCCATGATAGAAGCTTTGCTGACCAAAGCAATAGGTGACGGCGGCAAACCTTTATTGACATAGGTATTATATGGATTGGCTTGTTGTAGGTGATCACGTGTTAGATTACCATCAAAATTCTCACCTAAACCATAGATAACGGTTGGGTCAGTTTGCAAGCGCATATCCTTATCTAAACGTGTCAAAAATACTCCTGCGATTCGTGCACGTTCTTCAGCAACAGAGGTTTCTTTTTCAACAATAGAGGCTAGCACTAATGCTTCATAGGGCGTACTCAAGTGATGGTTAATCTCTCTATTCTGCCAAGCATGATGTAAATGTGACATCAATAACTGATGACTCTGTTGCAAAATTTGCATATCAGTTGTGTGCGCATCAAATGTATAAGTGTCAGGAAAAAAAAGCCCTTCCAGTGAAGCATGCTTGATATTGAATTGTTGATGCACCTGATCTAAATCGGTAATAGTTTTTATTATCTTGGGGTGTTGTTGCAAGTCAGACAAAAAGTCCTTGAATCGCTTACCCTCGACGATTGTAATTTGATACTGCTTGACCTTCCCTGAGACTAAATCATATAAAACTTGTCTGGGACTCTGACTAGCAATAAAAACATACTCACCAGGCTTGATATTCTCAGTATGTTTTTTTGCGATCGCCCAAGCTTTGAAATAAGCCGGGCGATCAATCACGCCAAGCTGCTGTAACTGCGCAGCTACCATGCTAAACGATGCGCCCGTTTTGACAGTTAACTCAACGCCTTGCTGATCAATTCTACTGTCATCAATAGCGATAGTTTCATTGCGG
>CAZKDD010000057.1:4015-6846 GCA_964551535.1 uncultured Thiotrichales bacterium
ATAATAGGATCATTCATGTAGGAATAAATATCAATGATGATCAACGCGCTAACAGTGACCATCAGCAGAAAAGAGGTTACAAGCAATTTAACCATTAGTGCATGATATAAAATGTGAAGATAATCGCCGCTGAACATTTGCAGTCAGCTCTATCAGTGAATCATCCATAACATAGCACTGATTTAAAAACTGCTGAACAGGCCATATGCCAATCACACTATTACAAACAAATAAACTCTGCGCCTGCTGTAAGTCCTTGACGGTTAAATTTTCCTCTGCGCATAGAAAGTTGAGATCATTGGACTGCGTTAATAACCATTGACGCATCACTCCGTTGATACCTGAATAATCCAGCTTTGGTGTTTTCCAGCCATTAGCAGTGAGTATAAAAACATTACTCATAGTGCCTTCAATGACCTGTTCATGATGATTGAGCATCAATATTTCTGCACACTCTTGTGGCCATTGATAACATGCCATAACTTGCTCAAGTCGGTTTAAGTGTTTCAAACCAGCCAACGCTTTATTATCAGTTAACTTGAATTCGCTGAGCCCTAAGCGGATGCCTTTGCGATAGTATTCGTCAGGGATTTGCGGACATGGACTTTTATAAATAATACGATTAGAGGTCAGATCATTATGATCAAATCGATAACCGCGAGCACGAGCACCACGAGTAATTATAACTTTGATAACACAATTTTCTGTTGCGGCTACTGATTCAATTTCTTGCCTAAGTAAGCTTTCTTCTGGAGTTGGCAGGTGTAGCCTCACACATCCATCTAGTAGACGTTGCATGTGCAAGTCTATTAGCACCGGATTGCCTTGATCACATAAGATGGTCTCAAAAAGTCCATCGCCATATAGCAGTCCTCGATCTTCTATAGATATGCATTGTGCTGGTTCACCATTTACGAGCATAGTATGTTCCAATCAAGTTGTTTAGCAGTCGGTTGTAAGAGGATATGGCATGTGTAGATGATTTCATACCTGTGACAAATTTAACAGGCCATACAGCGGATATATCGTGAGTTTTCACAACCGAATGTGTTGATAGATATTACCCTCATATTAAGCCAATAACACCTCAGCGGATTATCATCTCTGACACATTATGCAAAGGCAATATCGTCCTAAATTAACCATATGAGAGATATCGCACTAAGCTCTGTGGAGCTGCGACCACGATAGCAGATCAGCGTGTCATTAAGATTGATTAGTTTTCAGTACGGCAAACCAGTGCACCAACTACGCTGGTTATGTGGGTTGCTGAGATATTAAATCGAAACTAAGTCTAGAGACGTTATCTAGCAGCCTTATGCAGAGGCTTTATTTAGATACGTTTAAACACCAAGGTGCCATTGGTTCCACCGAATCCAAACGAATTAGACACAGCAACATCAATTTGCATGTCACGTGCTTGATTAGGACAATAATCAAGGTCACAGTCAGGATCGGGGGTTTCATAGTTGATCGTCGGTGGTACTGTATTATTATCCAATGCCAGTACCGAGAACACCGCTTCTATTCCACCTGCGGCACCTAGAAGATGGCCAGTCATAGATTTTGATGAGCTAATGACTACCTTGTAAGCGTGATCACCCAAAGCCGCTTTGAGGCCTTCTGTTTCAGCGATATCGCCAGCAGGTGTGGATGTCCCATGGGCATTCACATAGTCGACTTGATCGGCGTTCAATCCAGCATCATTGAGCGCATTTCGCATGCATCGAGCAGCTCCCAGGCCTCCCTCTGCTGGTTGGGTCATATGATGAGCATCACTACTCATGCCATACCCTGCGAGCTCACAATAGATACGTGCTCCACGTGCTTTTGCTGATTCATATTCTTCAAGCATGAGTACGCCGGCTCCATCACCGAGAACAAAGCCATCACGTTCTTTATCCCACGGACGACTAGCTCCTTCTGGATCATCGTTATGAGAGGCACACAATGCGCGTGCTGCGGCAAAACCACCTACGCCGAGATGACAACTGGCCATTTCAGCACCACCCGCTACCATCGCATCCACGTCGCCATAGGCTATCATTCTTGCTGCGTCGCCAATACTGTGAGTCCCTGACGCACAGGCTGAAACAATAGACATGTTGGGCCCTTGCAGTCCATACATAATGGAAAGGTTACCTGACACCATATTGACAATATTCGATGGCACAAAAAATGGGGATATCTTTCTAGGCCCATTTTTCATAAAGCTTGCATAACTCTTTTCAATGCCGGGCAAACCACCAATACCCGAACCAATGAGAACACCGATACGTTCAGCATTTTCCTCGGTAACTTCAAGACCAGAATCTTTGATCGCTTGGATGCCTGCTCCCAATCCGTAGTGGATAAAGGGATCCATTTTCTTCTGATCTTTTTTTGGAATGTAATCATCCGCATTGAAGCCTTTTACCGCCCCTGCTATCTGCACACTGAATTCAGCAGGATCAAATGCTTGTATTCTGGAAATTCCACTGACACCCGCAGAGAGATCACTCCATGCAGATTCTACAGTTGATCCCACTGGGGATACGATACCTAAACCGGTGACGACTACTCTTCTTGAGGACACAGACTTATATTTTCATGGTTTTGATGGTTAATGGGATAATTGATTAGGTTATTTGTTCGCGTGTACGTAATCAATCGCTTGTTTAACTGTTGTAATCTTTTCCGCTTCTTCATCTGGAATTTCACACTCAAATTCCTCTTCTAGAGCCATGACAAGCTCAACAGTGTCTAATGAATCTGCGCCTAGGTCATCGACGAATGAAGATTCATCCTTCACTTCATCTTCACCTACGCCTAATTGCTCAACAACGATTTGT
>CAZKDD010000058.1:0-6804 GCA_964551535.1 uncultured Thiotrichales bacterium
AGTAATTCTGCATTTTCACAATCCAGGAAGCCTGGGTCTAATTTTTGTTCACCTTCGAACACATCAAGACCTGCGCCGGCGATTTTGCCACTTTTTAGAGCGCTGATCAGAGCTTGGTTATCGATAACATCACCACGAGCAGTGTTTATTAAAATTGCATGTGGTTGCATCATATTGATGCGCTCTTCATTGATTAGGTGATAAGTCGCCTCACCCCCGGGACAATGCAGAGAGACAAAGTCTGACTGTTGTAAAACTTCTTCCACACTCATCACTGTGGCACCAAATTTATTGATGATTTCATCTGAGGGTGGGCGGGGATCACTGAAGATAATTTTCATGCCAAAACCAAAATGGGCTTTTGTTGCCATAGCCTGTGCGATGCGTCCAAAACCAATTAAGCCGAGTGTTTTGCCTGTCACCTTATTTGCCATCATGTGGGTAGGACGCCAACCGGTCCACTCACCATTGCGTAAATGACGCTCACCCTCTCCGATACGGCGAGCTGCAGAAATCAATAAACCCATAGCGATGTCTGCAGTACAGTCTGTTAAGACTTCTGGCGTGTTACTCACTGTCAATCCAGCCGCTTTGGCCGCATCCAAATCGAGATGGTTATAACCAACACCATAACTGCCGATCATTTTGGCTTTGATGTTATCTCCTGAGAGCACGTCAGCATTCACTGCATCTGTGACTGTAGGGCAGAATGCATCACAGTTTGCGAGCGCATGTTTCATTTCCTCAGCAGTCATAGGAACATCGTCCTCATTTAACTGTACGTCGTACAATTCTTTTAATTGAGCTTCAACTTCCTCGGGCCACTTTCGGCTAACAATTACCTTAGGCTTACTCATACTTCTTTCTCCTAGAGTTCTTTTAGAACTTTTTCCATAGTTATACCCAGATCCGATGGGTTTGGAGCAACCACAACGCCTGCTTCTTTGAGCAGTGCGACTTTTTCAGCAGCACTCTCACCGGCACCAGAAACAATGGCGCCCGCATGCCCCATGCGACGTCCCTTAGGTGCAGTTAAGCCTGCAATGTAAGCGACAAGCGGTTTAGTCATGTGATTCTTGAAGTATTCTGCTGCTTCTGCTTCTTGAGGACCGCCAATTTCACCGATCATCATGACAGCTTTCGTGTCTGGATCGTTTTCAAAGTGCTCAAGAATATCGCGATGAGAACTACCATTGATAGGATCACCACCGATACCCACACTGGTGGTAATACCGATACCTAAGGCTTTCATCTGTGAGGCAGCTTCATAGCCGAGTGTTCCGGAGCGACCCACCACCCCAACATTACCTTCCATGTAGATATGACCTGGCATGATGCCTAGCATAGCTTTTCCTGGGCTGATGGTACCTGCACAGTTAGGCCCAGTTAGTACCATACGGTTTTCTTTTTTGTAGCGATACATGTAGCGTTTTACCATCATCATGTCTTGTGCAGGAATACCATCTGTAATACAAACACAGTACTTGATGCCGGCATCAGCCGCTTCCATGATTGAATCCGCAGCAAATGCGCTTGGAACGAAAATAATACTCGCTTGTGCGCCAACTTCGCTTACCGCCTCTTTCACTGTGTTGAATACAGGCTTGCCTAAGTGTTCTTTGCCACCTTTACCAGGAGTGACACCCCCGACAAGATTAGTGCCATATTCCATCATCTCTTCGGCGTGGAATGTACCGATCTTACCGGTATAGCCTTGCACGATGACGCGGGTTTCTTCATTAAGTAATACAGTCATTATTTATCTCCCTATGCGCCGTTCTTTTGATTTTGAGCTGCTTCTACAGCTTTTTCAGCGGCTTCCTCGAGTGTGTGCGCAGTGATGATGGGCAGTCCACTTTCGTTGATGATTTTTTGTCCTTGTTCTACGTTGGTACCGGAAAGTCGAACCACTAGGGGGACTTTCACTTCTAATTGCTTGAAGGCCTGAACGATACCTTCGGCGATCCAATCACAACGGTTAATGCCGGCAAAAATATTCACCAGCATCGCTTTTACATTGGCATCAGCAAGCACCAGTTGGAATGCATGTGCCACGCGTTCAGGAGAGGCACCACCACCGATATCCAGGAAGTTGGCTGGTTCACCACCTTTGTGCTTGATCATGTCTAGTGACGCCATGGCTAGTCCGGCACCATTGATCATGCAGCCGATATCTCCATCTAGACCTACATAACTGAGGCCATAGTCTGAAGCAGCTGTTTCACGTGGGTCTTCTTGTGACTTGTCACGTAATTCTTGAATTTGTGGGCGTCGGAATAAGGCGTTGTCATCAAAGCCCATCTTGGCATCAAGAGCGCGGATATGGCCGTCTTCAGTAATCACCAGTGGATTGATCTCAACCATGGTTGCGTCGAGTTCGCGGAATGAGCGATAAGCGCCTTGCAAAGTTTTGACCGCTTGCGCAATTAGGCTAGGCTCTAGACCAAGTTTGAATGCAATTTCGCGTGCTTGGAAATCCGTGAGTCCCACTTGTGGCTCAATCTCCGTGCTAATGATGAGTTCCGGTGTTTTCGCCGCAACTTCTTCAATATCCATACCGCCTTCAGTGGAGGCAACGATATTGATACGTTGTTTGACGCGATCAAGGACTAACGCGACATACAGTTCTCTCTTGATGGCGGTGCCTTCTTCAATGTAGAGTCGATGCACGACTTTACCTTGCGGGCCAGTCTGATGAGTGACCAGCGTTTTGCCAAGTAAATCAGCCGAAGCTTTCATCACTTCATCTTCAGTGTTGCATAAAATTACACCTCCGGCTTTACCGCGTGCACCTGAATGAATTTGGGCTTTAACTACCCATTTGCTGCCACCGATCTCTTTGGCACGGTAAACCGCTTGCTCAGGACTGTAGGCTAGACCGCCCGCGGCAATACTTACACCGAACTTAGCTAAAAGTTCTTTTGCTTGATACTCGTGGATATCCACAGCATCCTCCCATAATAAAATTAAAAAAATAAAAGAGACGCCCGCAGTCAACCCACTGCGTGCGAGTAAATTAGTTACTCCAACAATTTATTAAGTACCGAGGGTTATAAAAGACGTAATAAATGTATGGTTATTATTATTGTATCCACTATTTTAGGTGTTCATGGACGTTGAACGCAAGGTGAGTGTGCCAAAAATTGACTAACAATATAGAAAAACTAGGTTAAAACGCCTGAAAATAGGAACAGATGTTCGTTTTATGATCAATCCGTCGATGGTTTAGATGGCCCTCGATTTTCTCCCAGAGTAAAAAAAGTAAAAAAAAGCCACTAGGTTTCCCTAGTGGCTCTATTTACAACCATATAACCGTCCGTGTCATATGGGTTGTATTTAAGGGTCGAGTTATGAAGTGCTCTTGGCAGCAATAGCCTCCGCTGCTCGAACAACATTCTCAGCCATTCTCGCAGAAGCAGCATCAATCATCTTACCATCGAGTGATGCAGCACCTTTGCCTTCGCGGGCTGCTTTTTCTAATTCTTCCAAAATACGATGAGCTTTGGTGACTTCAGCCTCAGGGGGAGTGAACACCTGATTAGCTAGCTCAATTTGTGATGGATGAATTGCCCATTTACCTTCAATACCCAATGCAGCACCACGACGAGCAGCTAGCAAGAAGCCATCTGGATCATTGAAGTCTCCGAAAGGCCCGTCAATCGGACGCAGTCCGTAAGCGCGACATGCAACAGTCATACGAGAAATTGCATGGTGCCATTGATCACCTGGGTAATCTGGATTTAGGCCACCGATGTTGACGGTGCGAGCACGGTTACTGGCTGCGTAGTCTGCTACGCCAAAATGCATAGCTTCCATACGTGGGCTAGAGGTAGCGATAGCCTCTACATTGGCCATGCCAAGAGCAGTTTCAATGAGTGCCTCAATGCCGATTTTGTTTGTGAAGCCTTTGGCTTCTTCGATTTGAGTTACCATTGCATCCACCATGTAAACATCAGCAGGGTTGCCAACTTTGGGGATCAAGATAGTATCTAAATGACTGCCTGCTTGCTCGACCACATCGACTACGTCACGATACATGTAGTGAGTATCTAGACCGTTGATGCGTATAGAGACAGTTTTTCCCTTGCCTGCCCAATCAATGTCATTAAGTGCTTCGATGATGTTTTTGCGTGCCTGTAATTTATCATCCGGCGCTACCGCATCTTCTAGATCGAGAAACACATAGTCGGCAGCGCTATCTGCCGCTTTTTCAATCATCTTAGGATTGGAGCCAGGTACAGCGAGTTCACATCGCTGTACCCTGAGTTGGGCTGGTTTATATTGCGTAAAACTCATAGTTAATAGTTCCTAGTTACTTAGCTGCTTTTCTACGTGCAGTGGTTTTTTTCTTCGCACGTGTCTTCTTTGCAGGTGCACCAGGCGCTTTAAACGCAGGGATCGCTTTAGCCGTCGAACGATAGTATTCAACCGCTGCGCCAGTACCACTGCCTGGCTTGATACGGATGCCGGCATCACGCATAGCCATTTCTACACCACCTAGGGCGGCCATCATGCGTACATCGCTGTTGTCGCCAAGGTGACCAATACGGAATACCTTGCCTGCGACTTGAGATAGACCTGCACCCAATGAGATGTTGTAACGATGGTAAGCGATATGAATCACTTCAGCTGCGTTAACATTTTTCGGCGCTAGAATAGCGGTGACAGTGTCTGATTGCCATTTAGGTGCCACGTTACATGTCTTCAAGCCCCAAGCTTTAACGGCTTTACGTACACCTTCCGCTAAGCGGTAGTGACGTGCGTAAACGTTATCGAGACCTTCGTCTAAGAGTAAATCTAGGGATGCACGTAATCCACGTAACATAGGGACAGATGGTGTGTATGGGAAGAAGCCATCTTTGTTGGTGTTAATGTGATCTTGAATATCCAAGAAACAACGAGCACATTTAGCAGTCTTGCGAGCTGCAAGCGCTTTTTGACTGAAACAAATCAAGGCCATACCCGCAGGTAACATAAAGCCTTTTTGAGAACCACTGACTGCGACATCAACGTTCCATTCGTCCATACGGAAATCGATACTTGCAATAGAGCTAACGCCATCAACCATGTATAGAGCAGGGTGCTTGAGGTCTTTCATTGCCTTGCCTAGTGCTGCAATGTCACTGGTTACACCCGTTGCTGTTTCGTTGTGGCATGCGACGACTGCTTTAATTTTGTGTTGTTTATCTGCGCGTAAACGCTTTTTGAATTCGTTAACTGGAACACCTTCACCCCATGTAACATCAACGAGTTCAACCTCGATACCAATACGCTTAGCTAGGTCATACCATAAGTGACTGAATTGACCAAAACGTGAAGTTAAGATTTTGTCGCCTGGTGATAAGGTATTTGCAAGCGCAATTTCCCAGCCAGCAGTACCCGTCGCAGGGAAGATGAAGCTCTGACCTTTCTTGGTTCTGAAGACTTTATTCAGATCTTTAAGTAGAGGTAAAACTAATTCCGGAAGATCTGGTGCGCGGTGGTCCTCTTGAGGAACAACCATTGCGTTCATTACTTCATTAGGAATGTGTGTAGGTCCTGGACAGAATAAAAAATTTCTACCAGGAAAAGCAAGTTTTTGACCAGGCATAATCGTAGTTACCTTTTGTAAAGTGAGTTAAAAATTTTTGAGCTCATGCACATATAGCACGCTCATAGATTGTTTCTTCGGAGATTCCCCAGAGTGTTGTGTTACTTAATAATCAACTCTCGGTGTGCGCTCTTGAAAAACAGCATTTCGCGCAGTTTTTCAACAGCGCCCGAAAGGATCGCAATAATGCCACAAGGGCACTATTGCCTCAAGTTATCGCTATGTTTTTAAGCATAAATCACACGTATTTATTGATTTAGTTGTTGATCGTAGGGGGTTAGGTCTGATTAGCATGCAAATCAGCCTTGTTGATTGCTGCATGATGGAAGGTCCATGAGGCTATTCGGGGTTGATTGGATTGGGTAATTGGCCCTGTATTTGTGCGGCTAGTAGGGTGTTTTCTAGTAAACATGCCACCGTCATAGGGCCAGTGCCTCCTGGCATAGGTGTAATTCCTGCTGCGATAGGTGCGACATTGTCAAAATCAACGTCTCCAATAATTTGACCATTGATGCGGCTGACGCCGACATCGAATACGTAGGCTCCTGGTTTGACGAAATCTTGAGTGACCAGTCTGGGTGATCCGACGGCGCTAATTAAAATATCAGCACTGCGGCATACTTCGGCAAGATTGCTGGTTCTGGAGTGGGCTAGAGTGACCGTGGCATCAATGCCCTTTTCAGCCAGTAGTAACGATTGAGGTAAGCCGACCAGAGAGGAGCGTCCTATTATGACAGCATGTCGTCCCGCGGTAGGAATCTCATAGGCTTGAAGAAGTCTTATAACACCCAAGGGTGTGCATGGAACAATTTGTTTAATACCCTGTAATAGCTTACCCATGTTGGCTGAGGTTAAACCATCTACATCTTTGTGTGCAGGGATTCGTTCGATAATTTCAAGCTTATTGATATGTTCAGGGAGAGGGAGCTGCACAAGAATGCCATTGATAGTGTCATCTTCAGCGAGTTGATCAATCACCTCAATGAGATCCGCCTGACTAATATCAGCCGATAGTTGCACGTGTTTAGAGTGCATTCCTGCTGCATGAGCTTCAGTTTGTTTGCGTGAGATGTACAGTTGACTGGCAGGGTTTTCACCTATCAAAACTGTCGCTAGGGTGATTTTGGTGTCCGGAAAATGGGCGAGTTGATCCTTGATATGATTGCGGATGTCTATGGCAACTTTTTTACCGTCAATGATCAAAGCAGTATCCA
>CAZKDD010000059.1:0-6792 GCA_964551535.1 uncultured Thiotrichales bacterium
AAAATCGTTAAATTTGAGGGCTGTTATCACGGTCATGCAGACTCTTTATTGGTGAAAGCAGGTTCTGGCGCCCTGACCTTTGGTACTCCAAGCTCACCCGGAGTGCCTGCGGAACTTGCGGCACACACACTCACGCTACCATTTAACGACCTAACCGCAGTTGAAGAGTTGTTCGCCACTCAAGGCGATCAGATCGCTTGCATCATCGTTGAACCTATTGCTGGCAACATGAACTGCGTGTTACCAGTGGATGGGTATTTGCAGGGATTAAAAACCGTGACTGAAAAATACAATAGCTTACTGATTTTCGATGAAGTCATGACAGGTTTTCGAGTCGCACTAGGTGGCACACAAGAATTGTATGGAGTAACTCCTGACCTCACGACTTTAGGTAAAGTGATTGGTGGAGGCATGCCCGTCGGCGCCTTCGGTGGCCGCAAAGAAGTCATGTCACATCTAGCACCCAACGGTCCGGTTTACCAAGCAGGCACATTATCAGGCAATCCCATTGCTATGACAGCTGGCATCATGACGCTTAATCTGGTCAAACAAGATGGCTTTTATGAGCGCCTTGGTGAAATGACAACACGGTTAGTCACCGGTCTCAAACAACTCGCACATGAACATGGCATAGGCATGACTACGAATCATGCCGGTGGTATGTTTGGATTCTTTTTCAGTGACGAAGAAAAGATTACACGCTTTGATCAAGTAACCGCATGCGATCAAACTCTGTTTAATCAGTTTTTTCAATCTATGTTAGAAAAAGGGGTCTATCTGGCGCCATCCTCCTACGAAGCTGGATTTATTTCAGCCGCGCACAGCATGGAAGATGTCGATAGCACGCTCGAACGTGCAGCTCAATCATTCCAACAGCTACGTTCATAGCCTCAGTTTAGATGACGATAGTTGCGTGTTACAGACTTAACTCACGGTAATTAATTAATATACTCTGGCTACTGACTGTTGAAGGTTACATACATGCGGTGTAGTCTTGGCTGGAGTATTTTAACGAGCGAGGGAGTCAATCACGCTCATTAATCTATGTATCTGCATACACTATGGCGGGTGATGATGCATTAGTTTTCACCAGTTTTATTTTGTTAACAGCAACTTATTAGATTTAGTAATTCGTAGAAGATAAGTTTCTTCGTTATGTGTGATCCAGGCATAGCGCTCACCCTGCAATAACTGTCTCAGATCAAGGGTTTTACCAGCATCCGCTGTACGCACAAAATCATAATTCAAACCTTGATCATGCGAGTTCACCATACTGGGCATTGAAGATTGCATCATTCGCTCCTTGTGGCATTATTAATTGAATGATGCAAATGATAATCGTTCTCATTTAATATTGCAAGCGCTATTTTAGTATTAAAAAGACACATCCCACTGCAAGCGAATGCGGCTTTCTGACTCTTTATCATTTTATCGATTATCGTCTATGCTCAAGTGCGACCAATCCAATGTTAATTTATTGTTATGCCCCTTGAAGAACCAATTCGCACCCAGTGTTATTTCTTGACGGTCATTATCAATCGCCAAATTCTCTTTGTTAGGCTCTTCGACAAAGGCATAACGAGCGGCAAACTCCAATGATTCTGGAATAGCGGGAATCAGATGATGAAAGAAATATCCAGATTGTAGATAGCCACCCGTGAGATCATATTCTTCATCAGTCAAGGTATCTGTGATGGTTTTGTGGTGCCACTCTTGTTGCAGTGAAAATCCTTTCCATTTAAAAGCTAATTCTTGAACGTATTGATCAATTTCATACTGATCAGACACAGCAGTCGAGGGTGAAGCAAAACCATCTAAATTGCCGCAACCAGAAGATGACCATCGTGTACATGGACCTTGCGTGGTCGCGCCTGCTATGGCTAAGCTCGCCGTGGGTAATTGCGTGTACTCAACATCGGTTTGTCGCAGAGCTAAATCACGTCCCAGGAAATTCCACTGCAATCTACCAACATAAAGCATGTTATCGTCGCTGTTACGAACCCCACGACCCTCACCATTGAATACACCTAAATAGTATTTCATGTCCGCATGCGTATCTTTGAATGCATGTCCACGCAGTTGCACACCCAGCTGACGATCGACAGTGAAAATTCGATTGACTATGGAGCGCTCTACAAATTGCTGACGTCCAGATGAATCGACACGTTCACGGTTATAATCGACTTTCCATTGCCCCACGCGAAAACCACCCCAGTCCCATTTATCCACATCAAGACGATAATCGATCACTCTAGCACTGGCTTTCGATGAATCATCATCAACGTCACGGCTCGGCTGAAGATCAACTTCGAAATAGTACTTCAACCATGGTTGATAGCCATGACCGCCAATCTTCATTCTCAAGCGCCGCGCCTCCAGGGTAGATTGATCTTCATCGTTAAACTTAGATAATTGTCTGGGATCGCCTCTAGATGGGTCGGTATAACGAAACTGTGCTCGCCACTGTAAATTAGTCTGCCAATTGCCATCTCGAGTTTCGAAACGAAAGCCCTTTTTACCTCGACTAATTTTGACCGGCACTTCATCTTCTATTTTTTTAGCCACGGCTTGCTCAATTTTTGAATCTATATGATCACCGACTTGCTTGTTTGTGACTTCATCCTTTACCAATAAATCTTGATATTCAATCGAGGATTTTTGTAGCAACTGCTCATACTGCTTGTGGTCGATAACACCATTTTCAAGTAAAACATCCAACAAAGCCCGATCAGCGGCTTGAGCGTTTATCAATAGCGTAGACAATGTAAGTATGACCAATACGCTTATTAGACTGCGTATACATGTGGTGAGTATGTTCATAATTTTCTCCGGCGTTTAAATTCTCTATGTCAGCTCAGCTAACAAGCCGGGAGTATAAGATGGCTTTATGACTGTATTATTACATTTAGTTAGAAAATAGAGTTTTGTGCGACATATTTGTAACGTAATGTTACAGACGGAACTTTTTTACCGATCACGTAAAAATAAATATGAATAAAAACAATGAGATAAAATTATACTCGTGGATGAAGAGGACTTCATAAAAAATACATATGACAAATTATTTGTATTTTCTACTTTCGGAGCTAACCGCCCTCTCTCAACTCATACCCCCTACAAGGCCGCTGAAATCGATTGAGAGTGGCTGTTGGGTTTTATCGACTAGCTATTAACAACTTGGCGTTGCCCATAGAGACGAGCATATAAACCGCTTGCTTGCAGCAAATCTTGATGTTTGCCATGTTCAACAATTTTGCCATCATCAAACACAAACACTCGATCAGCCTGCTGAACTGCACTGAGGCGATGAGCAATAATAATCGTGGTGCGACCATTGAGGAATGTCTGTAAAGATTCATGCAAACGCGCCTCGGTATCACTATCAAGCGCAGAAGTTGCCTCATCTAAAATCACTACCTTTGGATCTGTCAGAGCCATACGTGCAATCGCAATACGCTGTCGTTGACCACCAGATAAACGCACTCCATTTCTACCAATCAACGCGTCTAAACCATCGGGTAGTTGCAAAATCACATCCTTAATTTGAGCGACTTCAAGCACGTCCCATAATTGTTGATCTGATGCATCTCGACCTAGGGTTAGATTATTTCTTAAAGTATCGTTAAATAGCGCAGGATGTTGCAGTACACAGGCGACGTTTTCACGCACAACGTCCATACCGATTTCTTTGACTGAATGCTGATTGAATTTAATATCACCACTGTTTGCCGGATATAAACCCAACAACACCTGCACTAATGTTGACTTACCGCCACCACTAGCACCGACTAGCGCTACTTTTTCTCCAGCCTCGATAGAAAGATTGACACCATTTAACACCAGTGGTCCATCACCATAAGAAAAAGTGACATTGTCTATGTGCACCGGAATGTCATCGCAATCCACGAAAGGATTGACATGGTTTTCATACTGCGGCTCATCGGGCAATTGAATGAGATCATTAATTCTAGTGAGTGCGGCTTTAGCTGAGAAATAAGAGTATTGTACATTCAGCACTTCTTGAACGGGGCCCATCATAAACCACAGATAACCAAAAACTGCGATCATTTCACCAATAGTCAGTCCAGCAAATAACACCATCACCATGCCCACGGCACGAAACACATCAAACCCAACCAAAAATATCAGGAATGATGCTCGATTGGCCGCATCACTTTTCCATGAAAACGCCATAGAGTGATCACGGACATCAGCCGCCAGCTTATCAACTTTTGAAAGATAGAACTTTTCTCGATTGCTCGCTCGTATTTGCTGGATACCTTCTAATGTCTCAGTTAATGCACCCTGAAAATTTTCAAATGCACTGTTTTCATTTCTTTTAAGATCTTTAACTCGTTTACCCATCGCTATAGTGAAATAAATCACGATAGGATTCATAAGCAAAATAAACAGAGCAAGTTGCCAGTGCAGCCAGATGAGGATAACTCCAACTCCAATAATCGTTAGCACGGAAACAATCACCTTGCTGACTGTCTCACCAATAAATTGGTCGATAGTATTGAGGTCAGTAACAAAAAGTGACGATACTGCACCACTTCCCACAGTCTCATATTCAGACATAGTAATGCGTTCTAAGCGTGACAACATTTGCTTGCGCATGCCGTACACCAGCTCTTTTGACACACCAACAAATTTTTTTGTCTGCCAGACATTTAAGATCACACTGACAACTCTTAACAAGGCTGTAAAAATCAGAATGCCGCTGATATAGAATATAGGCCCGTGCTCAGCATGAGGGAATAAAGCATCAAATATGGACACCACCTTACCCGGCTGATCAAGTAATACTTCGTCGACTAATAATGGAATCAGTAACGGTATTGGTACGCTCGCGATGACCGCAAATATTGCAATCAAATTCGCTACCAGCAGAGTTTGCTTATGCTGGATAGCTGCTTGTGCAATTTTTTTAAAACTATACGCTTGCATAATCTATCTATAAGTCACCGACAAACCAATGTGAACCATTGCAACATAATCATCAGTCTTTATTGAGAGGGCGCATCTTGTTGTTCTTGAACTGAGGCTCTAACTTGATCCATATCCAACTGTTTTACTTTATCAATCACATCAGCCAGCTGCGCTGGCGCTAAAGCACCGGCTTGATTAAACAGTAAAATTTGCTCTCGAAACAGCATCAAGGTTGGTATGGAGCGTATCTGACAGCTTTGCGCTAATTCCGTTTGGTGCTCAGTATCCACTTTCGCAAAAACAATATCGGAATGAGTATCAGAAGCCGCCTCAAAAGTGGGTGCAAATGACTTACATGGTCCACACCATTCAGCCCAGAAATCAATAATAACAATGTCATTATCCTGAATGATGTTGTTAAAGTTTTCTGATGTTAATTCAATTGTCGCCATGAGCTCTCCTGTTTATTAAGCCACTGAGCTCTAGCTCAGATTGCCTTTAGATATGTAATATTCTGTCTCTTGAAGAATATCTTTCAAATACTCAAGACGAATATGAGGGTAATCAATCTCAAGAATACGTTGTTTGTGTTCTAAATCAAATGGTAAAAGCTCTGTCAATCTTGCAGATACCCACTGTGCACTGTCAGGCTTGGTGACTTGGCTATCAAACGGGGCGCCCATTTTTTTCATAATCAAAGGGATCATTTTCGACCATTCGATGAAGTCATTGGGCAAATCGTGATCTGGCTCTTCTTCGATGGTCTCAACATGGCCATGAAGTAGTTGGTTGTCGGCCCTGGAGATATGAGAGATTTTCACTCGTCGTGTACCGCGGGCAGTAATCCCTAGTAAGCCGTCGGGCAGTGTTTCAAAATCGACTATTTCACAAGCAGTGCCTACCCAATACTGGCTAACCGCTTTGTCAAAGTTTTGATTTTCATTCAAATGACAAACAATGAACTCACTCTGACTTCTTGCACTGTTACGCACCATATCTAAATAGCGCGGTTCAAAGATTCTCAGAGGCAGTAAGCCTTCCGGGAAAATAACCAAATTCAATGGGAACAACGGATATTGCATATTGACTCCAAACGTATACTACGCAGATTAATCTATCATGCTGTTCATTTAGAGAATTAGCGAAGATTATCAATCAACTTTGAACATAACCCTTCAAATCCACCATTACTCAAAATAAGCACAACATCATCTTCTCTAAGATACGCTATTACATGAGTAATTAGGTCGTCGATATTTTCCTGTATTATACATTCAACATTGCTTAGCGCAGTGGATAATGACCAATCAAGATCACCACCATCATAAACAAAACTCTTACTCGCACGGCCTAAAGCCTGATTGAGGCTATCTGCATGCACCCCCATCTGCATAGTGTTTGAACGCGGCTCAAAGATAACCACTATTCTTTTATTCGGAAAATGATCGCAAACAGCCTCCAGAGTGCATTCAATTTCTGTTGGATGATGAGCAAAATCATCATAGATGGTGATACCTTGGTAACAACCTTTGTACTCTAAGCGTCTCTTCACCCCAGTGAACTGACTCATAGCCTCAATAGAGACCTGCAATGAAACACCTGCATGTCTAGCTGCAGCCATTGCAGCCATTGCATTCGATGCATTATGACGTCCTATTTGATTTATCTGACAATGCATAGACTGGCCGCTGGTGGGAATAATATCGAAACTTGCACTGCCACTATGGAACTGTAATTGCCAATCACTTCCTCTTTGCTCACTAAATCCTTCAGTTTCGCACCAACAACCCAGAGCTAATAGATATATCAAATTTTGATCATCATCATCCTTGCCACCGTTCGTTACATCCTAAAATCCGC
>CAZKDD010000060.1:0-6666 GCA_964551535.1 uncultured Thiotrichales bacterium
GCGATGAATTCTCTCATAGCTCTCTGCGATAACCGCTTTTACACCTTGTAGACGAGGTCCTTTGGCTGCCCAATCACGTGATGAGCCTGAACCATATTCTTTACCTGCAATAATAATAGTGGCAACACCCTCATCTTTATACTGCATTGCCGCGTCAAAGATAGACATTTCAACATCGCTAGGTTGATGACGAGTAACACCGCCCTCAGTTCCTGGAGCAATTTTATTGCGCAAGCGGATATTGGCAAAAGTGCCCCGCATCATAATGTGATGGTTGCCACGTCGTGAACCATACGAGTTGAAGTCCGCAGGAGCCACTCCATGTTCTTGTAGGTATTTGCCCGCCGGGCTATCAGCTTTAATCGCACCAGCAGGTGAGATATGGTCTGTGGTTACAGAATCACCGAGATAAGCTAATGCACGCGCACCATGAATATCAGTGACATCTGCAATTTCCGCTGTCATGCCTTCGAAGTATGGTGGGTTGGCAACATAAGTTGACTCATCCCAGCCGTATAATTGACTCTCTTCAACATCAAGATTAGCCCAGTTTGCATCGCCAGCAAACAGGTCAGAGTATGACTTGGTGAACTGCTCAATCGTTAAGAACTGGCTGACAGTATCTGTGACTTCTTTTTGAGTAGGCCAGATATCTTTTAGGAAGATCTCTTTACCGTCCTCAGTGGTTGTTAGGGGCTCATTGTAGACATCGATATCCATGCGACCAGCAATGGCATAAGCAACAACCAAGGGAGGAGATGCAAGGTAGTTCATGCGAACATCTGCGTGCACACGACCTTCAAAGTTACGATTGCCTGACAATACTGAGACTGCAGTGAGATCATTTTCATGAATGGCTTTTGATACTGGCTCAGGTAATGGGCCTGAGTTACCGATACATGTTGTGCAACCATATCCAACCACATGGAAGCCGAGAGACTGTAAAGGCTCCAATAAGCCAGCGTTTTCAAGATATTCAGTGACTACTAATGAGCCAGGTGCTAATGAAGTTTTCACCCATGGTTTAACTTTGGCACCGAGTGCAGCGGCTTTTTTGGCTACCAAGCCGGCACCCAACATGACGCTAGGGTTTGAAGTGTTAGTACATGAGGTAATTGCAGCAATGACTACAGAACCATCATTCAGCTCGAAGTTTTCACCCTTATACTCGACTTGAGCTGCCCCTTTTGATTGGGCATTACGCTCTGCACTTAGCGCTGCGAAAGCATCCAGATACATGCGTTTCGACTCACTCAATGGCACGCGATCTTGAGGTCGTTTAGGACCAGCAAGACTGGGCACCACAGTGCTCATGTCTAGGCTTAGTGTTTCACTATAGTCTGCCGTAACGCTATCATCGCGCCACATACCTTGGGCTTTTGCATAGGCTTCGACAAGAGCGACTTGATCGCTATCGCGGCCAGATAGTGCTAAGTAATCGATTGTTTCTTGGTCGATTGGGAAAATACCACAAGTTGCACCATATTCTGGCGCCATATTAGCGATAGTGGCTCGATCACCAAGTGGAAGCGTTGCTAGACCGCTGCCATGGAACTCAACGAACTTACCAACCACGCCATGTTGACGCAGCATATCTACAATTGTGAGGACTAAATCGGTTGCTGTTGCACCTTCAGCGAGTTGTCCTGTGAGTTCAAAACCGACCACTTTAGGAATCAACATAGAAATAGGTTGGCCCAACATGGAAGCTTCTGCTTCAATACCACCAACACCCCAACCTAGTACACCAACACCGTTAATCATCGTGGTGTGAGAATCAGTACCGACCAACGTATCTGGGTAAGCTTGCGTTACACCTTCTTTTTCTTGAGTAAATACCGTGCGCGCAAGATACTCAAGATTAACCTGATGCACGATTCCAGTATCAGGTGGTACAACTTTGAAATTAGAAAAAGCTTTTTGACCCCATTTGAGGAAGTTATAGCGCTCTTTATTGCGTGAGAATTCGAGACTGGCATTGAGATCCATAGCCTTGTCTGAGCCATACTCATCCACTTGTACGGAGTGGTCAATAACAAGTTCAGCAGGTTGTAGAGGATTGATTTTATTGGGATCACCACCGAGATTTTTCATGGCATCACGCATGGCTGCCAAATCTACTACGGCCGGCACACCAGTGAAATCCTGCATTAATACGCGTGCTGGACGGTATGCGATTTCTTTTGACGGGTCGGCTTTTGCATCCCAGTTAATAATGGCTTCAATGTCTTCTTTGTTGACTGTTTTGCCATCTTCATGGCGCAATAAGTTCTCTAGTAAGATTTTCATGGAGAAGGGTAGACGTTCAGTCCCTGATACGCGGGTAAGTTGATAGATTTCATAATCCTTACCATCGACATTTAGCGTATTGCGTGCGTCAAAGCTATTGCTCATTAGTGTTCCTCTACTGATAAAATTTTGAATATATGCGTTCCGCCAGCTCAGCTTGTTTATTTTCATGGCCTAGCGCTGGGATCAAGGAGTTCATCGCTGCGAGGAGGATCATTACTTACCTCGCATTGGCGCTGTGATGTGCGCTTTTTGATGGTTTGACTCCCTCCAAGGACTAGCGACAGTATGCTCACCGCCCTGTGGGTGCGCGATTATCGCCTATTTAGGAGATAGAATCTAATCTAGATGGGACGTAGTTGATTTTTGCGCACTAATTGGTGTGCTCTGTCCCCAGGTTGGATAATAAATAATCAGCTGATCGGATATATTTTGATCGACTGAGCACGAGATTTAGCCCAGAGCCACCTGCTTGGTGCCATAATTGGACTCCTCTCACTGCGCATAATAATAAAGCTCTGATAGTGGCGGCATGGTCAGGTGTGGCTAATATACTGGACTGCCCAAAAATGATGATTTTTGGTTTTATGGAGTTAAATGTGTTGCGGTAAAGCTCAGCAATACGATCAATGATCGGTTGTGATGGGTACGCCATATCTGAGTCTGTATCAGTCAGTTGACCCGATGCCAGCTGGTTTGATATTAAGCTCAGTGTGGTTCCAATTTGATCTTGTAATAGACTGTTATTGTTAAATTTTTTACTTAAAGATAAAAGGCCTTTTAAATATTTATTACGTTCCATAGCAAGCGAATTGTTGGTGTTGCTGAGACTATCTTTAAGTGCTTTGAAGCCGGATTCCAAAGCTGAAGTTGAGCTATAGACCTCGACAAAGGTCTCTGGGTTTTCACAAAATAAGCTGTTGATTGAGGTTTCAAGGGTGGCATGATTAATGTCTCCATGCCAAGCCACTGTTTGTATTTGATCTAACGCTAGGTAAATCCCAGCGAGTGCGATGGTTTGGTTGTGCTGGCGCGTGGCTGAATGGCTCATAATCTTATATATACGCTAGGGTTGTGAATGTGGGTGAGCCACGGTTTTGGCCGCAGACGGACGATCTTTATTCAAGAAGTAACTACAATCGCTCACAGATAATGCCGCCGCCTAAACACTGCTCTTGATCATATAATACTGCATATTGCCCAGGCGTTACGGCTCTTTGTGGTTGTTCAAAGTCGAGTATTAATTGTGAGGACTGGCTATTGCAGCTGCGTAGCTGGCAGTTCTGTGGGGTTTGACGATATCGGATCTTGGCTTGCAATGATTTGTTTTGATCAAACACGCTGGAGTTAATCCAGTGCATATGTTCAATTTTTAAGCTTGCATTGAACAAAGCCGGGTGCTGATTACCTTGAGCGACGATTAATTGGTTATTTTCTATGTCTTTGTCGACCACATACCATGGTTGGTCATTGCTTGTGTTGAGTCCGCCTATGCCCAATCCTTGTCTTT
Organism: uncultured Thiotrichales bacterium; assembly: GCA_964551535.1. GTDB lineage: Bacteria > Pseudomonadota > Gammaproteobacteria > UBA4575 > UBA4575 > UBA1858. The sequence goes on from CAZKDD010000060.1 coordinate 3,800, forward strand.
GTCCTATGGTGTAGAAATTGACACCCTCATGCTTACCTAATACTAAACCTTCAGTATTTATTATATCTCCATGATTTATATCAATATAATTTTTTAGAAACTGACTGAATTTACGTTCACCAATGAAGCATATACCGGTGCTGTCTTTTTTATTGTGAATGTGTAAATGCAGCTGTTGAGCGATGTCTCTCACTTGAGTTTTTGTCATCTCACCCAAGGGAAAAAGGGATTGTTTGAGTTGCTGCTGGTTTAAGCCATGTAAAAAATAGCTCTGGTCTTTATTTTTATCTGCCGCCATGAGCAAACGACTGTGCCCCTGTTCATGCTGCAGGCGAGCATAGTGCCCAGTGGCTATGAATTCAGCACCACACTCCTTGGAGAAGTCTAAGAAGGCTTTGAATTTGATCTCGGTATTACACAAGATATCGGGATTCGGTGTTCTTCCGGCGCGGTGTTCTGAGAGGAAATACTTAAACACATGATCCCAGTATTCACTGGAGAAATTGACGGTTCTAAGAGGGATATCGAGTTGCTCACACACACGTTCCGCATCAGCTAGATCTTGCGTGGCCGCACAGTATTCCTGGGTGTCATCTTCCTCCCAGTTTTTCATAAATATTGCGTCGACTTTGTGACCAGCACGTTTTAATAGATAGGCACAAACGGCTGAGTCTACGCCACCCGATATTCCGACAATAATATGTTTTAAAGACATATGTTTACAATATTTTTTTAATGTTGGTTCTCGTATAATTTTAGGGCTTTTTTTTCAGGACTCATGAGGCATGCAAGGGGTTGAAACTTTAATACGAGTGTTAATCCCAGACCTCAATGATGTCAGCCATTATGTTCAGATCATAGCGCTTGCCATTCTCGTAATCTTCAATACTTTGTAGAACCAGTGCGCTGCGGCGTTGTGTCTCATTTAGCGCCTCAATTTCTTTGCGTGTCATCCACATAGCCTCGATAATACCGTCATCTAAGGCTTGGTCTGGTTGATGTTGATCAACTCGCCCTAAAAATGCGATTCGCAGATAAACCTCATCCTTCTGGGGGTGTTTCCAACGGTAAATGGCAATCACTGACTCTGGAATGAAATGCCATCCGGTTTCTTCCTGAGTTTCTCTTATTGCAGCCTCTACTAGTGTTTCATCGACTTCCCAATGACCTGCGGGTTGATTATAGACGATATGCCCGTCAACTCGCTCTTTGACCATCAGATAGCGTTCATCTCTCTCAATAATGGCGGCAACGGTAATATGAGGGCTAGAGGGCATAATAATCCTGATAATTGAAGGTAATTAATGGTTTATGGAAATGATGGGATATTAATGTCATTGCATAGATAGTGATCAGAGTAAAATGAGTTCATGTTTATTTTAATAATAGGGCTTGTAAAGCACGCTAGTTGGCACTTTAAGCTATTCGAATTTATATTGCTCTAGTCTATATTGCTTTGGTCTATATTGCTCTGGTCGATAATGCTCTGGTCGATTCGATAATGATATAATGAAAACGGTAAAAATAAATTTTTTTTGAAATATGTCTACACACCATAGTTCTGATAATGACGATGGACTTGTTGTTCAAGAACAGCGTCCCAAGCTTAAACAGCCGCCTATGTTTAAGGTGGTTCTGCTCAATGATGATTACACACCCATGGAATTTGTTGTGTATGTACTGGAGACTTTTTTCAAAATGGATCGCGATCAAGCCACGCGCGTCATGCTCAATGTTCACACCAAGGGCAAAGGGGTGTGTGGCGTTTACACGCGGGATGTGTCTGAGACTAAAGTAGCGCTAGTCAATGAATATGCACGCACTCATAACCATCCATTGATGTGTGACATGGAAGAAGCTTAATAGCAAACAAAGGATAACCAATGCTGTCAACTGATCTGGAACGTACCCTTAACTCTGCTTTCCAGCGAGCACGTGAACTGCGCCATGAATTTATCACCGTGGAACATCTGCTTTTGGCCCTTACGGAAAATGATTCTGCTGTTGATGTGTTACTTTCTTGTGGTGCTGACATGAATTCATTGAGTCAAAAATTGACGGCTTTTATCGATGACAATACGCCTGTACTAGATGAAGATGAAGAGCGTGAGACTGCGCCTACCTTAGGATTTCAGAGAGTTTTGCAACGTGCAGTATTTCATGTTCAGTCCTCAGGTAAAGAAGAAGTTATCGGCGCCAATGTGTTAGTGGCGATTTTTGGTGAGCAAGAATCACACGCTGTCTATTTGCTTAGTGAACATGATATTTCTCGACTCGATGTACTCAATTACATTTCCCAGGGAATCTCCAAATCCTCTGACCAAGAGGAAGAATACAGCGCAGACGCAGAAACACAGACTCAAGAAGACAGCGAGCGCGAAGTCAAGCCTTTGGAGAAATTTGCAGTTAATCTCAACGAGCAAGCCAAGCAGGGCAAAATAGATCCACTGATTGGTCGCTCTGAAGAACTTGAGCGTAGTATGCAGATACTCTGCCGACGAAGGAAAAATAACCCTCTCTTAGTGGGAGAGGCGGGTGTTGGTAAAACTGCGATTGCTGAGGGCTTGGCTAAAAAGATAGTCGATGGTGAAGTCCCTGAAGTGTTGAGCCAATCAACAGTTTACTCTCTCGATATGGGCGCCTTGATTGCCGGCACTAAATATCGAGGTGATTTCGAAAAGCGTCTCAAAGGAGTTCTCAATCAACTTGATCAAGAATCTGGAGCCATACTCTTTATTGATGAAATACATACCATCATTGGGGCGGGCGCGGCTTCAGGTGGTGTCATGGATGCATCTAATTTGATCAAACCTAAGCTCGCTTCTGGCGAGTTAAAGTGTATGGGATCGACTACATATCAAGAGTAT
>CAZKDD010000061.1:0-3133 GCA_964551535.1 uncultured Thiotrichales bacterium
ATAATGGCCACTAAAAAGTGAATTACTTAAACAAGAAAAGATTACGTATTTCGTTGACGCGCTTTTCTGATAGTTCAAGTCGAGTTTCGTAACTGTCACCGCCGATCGGCTCGATACTAACCAAGCGGGCGCCGTAAATAAGACCCTGAACATGCGCTCTCACTGCATCATTTGTCGCTACCATGTCTTCAACGGTTGTTGAGGCGTTGATGCTTTGTCCATAGACGCGTTCTGTAAGATTACGATAAGCGTCGATTTTGGATGCACGAATAGCCATTAATCTACGCTGAGAAGGGTTGTCGCTAGATTGGGCGCTAATATTGGCGTAGCCACTACTAATGAGAACACCTTCTTGATAGACAGGAGCTATCTCGCTTTGAACTACCTCTTTTTCATCAACGGTGTTGGGTGTTGAGATGAAGGAGGATATCGAGTCAGAGACTGATGCACAGGCTTGTAGTGTCAAAGCGACCAGGATTACCAAAAATGCGCGTTTCATTGCGTTCTCCGGCCTTGTTGGGGCCAATTTAGAAATTAGTTGGAAGTCACGTTGTTTATCGTCACTTTAGCTAAATTCTTGAGTTTGGCCTGTCTTTTAAAGTGAATGGCATACTTATTGCTGAATAGTCCCTAGGATCTTTTGGGCGGGGTGGATATATTTTCTCACTCTTCATTAGATTAAGAAAAAGTAATTATAAAACAATAATTTAGGATTAATTATTAATGTGTAATCACATTAATGAAGTCCTTGGATTTTAGGGTAGATCAATCAGCATGGTCGATGCGCTGACGCTTCAGTTGTCAAATATTTGGCGAAATTTCGCCTTGCCCGGTTTGTCGTCGTTAGCGATCCCGTTGGTGCTGTTTTGCATCATCGTCATGATGGTGATTCCGCTTCCTCCCATTTTGCTGGACCTGTTTTTCACAGCTAACATTGCACTTTCTCTGATCATCGTGATGATCTGTATAAGCGCCCTTAAACCACTGGATTTTTCTTCTTTCCCGACAGTTCTTCTTTTTGCGACCTTGCTCCGTCTGGCGCTGAACGTTGCTTCAACTCGTGTTGTGCTAGTGGATGGGCATACTGGACCTGATGCCGCGGGTAACGTGATTGAGGCTTTTGGTGAGTTCATTATCGCGGGCAACTACCTGATCGGTATTATCGTTTTCTCAATTTTGATGATCATTAATTTCGTTGTTGTCACTAAAGGTGCTGGTCGAGTATCTGAAGTTACAGCACGCTTTACCCTGGATGCGATGCCGGGTAAGCAGATGGCTATCGATGCAGATTTAAATGCTGGGATTTTGACCAAAGAAGAAGCAAAAGCACGTCGAGCAGAAGTTGCTGCAGAGTCAGAGTTCTACGGTTCAATGGATGGTGCAAGTAAGTTTGTTAAAGGCGATGTTATTGCTGGCCTGATTATTTTGATGATCAACATGGTTGGTGGTTTGATCATTGGTACTGCTTTTCACGAAATGTCTTTTACTAATGCGGCTCAGACATACGTTCTTTTGACAATTGGTGACGGTCTCGTTGCTCAAATTCCATCTTTATTGTTGGCAACTGCAACCGCAATCATAGTAACTCGTGTATCAGCTGATACAAAAATGCATAGCCAGCTGACGACGCAAATGGGTCATTTTCAACCATTGGCGGTAACTTCGGGAGTGTTGCTAATTTTGGGCATGATCCCTGGCATGCCAAATATGATGTTTTTGCTGCTTGCTGCAGTGTCAGGTGGTTTGGCTTATTACTCTTTCAAAAATAATAACAAGGTTGCTGAAGAGCCGGAGATTTCTGAAGAAGAGGCACGTGAAGCGCGTGAGACAGCTGAGTTGTCTTGGGATGATGTGCCTAAGCTTGATGTGATTGGTTTAGAGGTCGGTTACGCCCTGATTCCACTTATTGATAAAGAGCAAGGTGGAAACTTGATGCAACGTATCAAGGGTGTGCGGAAAAAGTTATCACATGAGCTTGGATTCTTAGTTCAAACCGTTCATATCCGAGACAACCTAGATCTTTCGCCTAATCAATATCGAATCAATATCAATGGTGTTGTCAGGGGTCAAGGTGAGCTGATGCCGGGTCGTGAGTTGGCAATCAATCCTGGGGTGACTCATGGCACATTGAGTGGTAAGGAGACTCGTGATCCTGCATTTGGTCTAGAAGCGACCTGGATCGATGTGTCACAAAAAGAGTATGCGCAAACACTAGGTTTTACCGTGGTTGATGCATCGACAACGTTGGCAACTCATTTGAATAAAATTCTTCAGGAGAATGCTAAAGATCTATTGGGTCATGATGAAGCTCAGCAGTTATTGGATCAGTTGGCTTCTTCGGCACCAAAGCTTGTTGAGAGTCTTGTGCCTAAGAAAATTTCATTGGGCGTCTTTACTGCTGTTTTACAGAATTTACTCGATGAAGGTGTTCCTATTCGTAATATGAAAGGTATTGTTGAGGTTCTTTCACATCACGCGGATAAAACTCAAGACCCTGACCAGCTAACGTCAGCGGTTCGCCCAAGTCTTGGCCGTATGATTGTTCAGTCATTGGCTGAAATTGGTGAGGATATGTCTGTGATGACGCTGGAGCCTGATCTTGAGCAGTTACTACATACGATTCTTCAGCAAGGCGCTGAGAATGGGGAAAACCTAGAGCCAAATCTGGCTGAACAGTTGCTTACGAATCTTTATCACGCGAGTGAGGATTTGGTAGAGCAGGGCATTCAGCCTGTCTTGATCGTGTCACCCAGTATTCGTCCTTGGGTGGCGAAGTTTGTCCGTCACCGTGTACCGGGTCTTGCTGTGCTTGGATTTAATGAAATTCCAGATGAGCAGGGTATCAAGGTGGTTAGAACTATTGAGCGCAAAGGCGCAGAGCAGTTACCTAACGAGTAGGTAAGAGAGGATTGCGATGAATATCAAACGTGTCGTTGAAAAAGATACCCGCACAGCATTTGAGATAATCAAAGAAAAATTCGGTGAAGATGTAGTTATTTTGTCTAATAAGCGCGTCGGTAAGCAGGTTGAGATTATGGTTGCTATTGATCTCAATGATGGAAGCTACAATTTGCAAGATGATCCTGAGTCGGGTGTTGGTAAAGCAAAAGTAATTGATAAGAAAAAAATTCAT
>CAZKDD010000061.1:3233-6658 GCA_964551535.1 uncultured Thiotrichales bacterium
ACAGTCGCTTGGTTGAATATGGCGATGGTTAATTCGACAGTTGATCCTGTAAAAGATGGGGGCATTTATGCCTTTGTCGGACTGTCTGGTGTTGGTAAAACAACAACTATTGCTAAATTGGCATCTCAAGCAGCATTAAAGTATGGGAAAGATGAAGTCGCTTTAATTACGTTAGACCACAATCGTATTGGCTCAAAAGAGCAAATGAAGTTATTTGGCATGATGCTTGGTGTGAATGTTGTCAATGCCTCAAATACGGCTGAACTTCGTGATAGATTACGTGAGGTTGAGCAAAAGCGTGTTGTTTTGATTGATACGGCAGGCGTTAGTCTTCGTAACGACAGTTTGCGAGTGAATTGCGAAGCATTGCAATCAAGTCACCCTAAATTGAACGTGGTGCTTACATTGTCTGCTAATAGTCAAAGCGCTGGTAACGATAAGATTTGTCAAGATATCGACAATTTAGCCTGTGGAGCGATCATTACTAAGTTAGATGAGGCTATGGTTCTTGGTGGTGTTGTATCTACATTGCGAAACTCAGGTTTAGGCTTAATTGGTGTGAGTTGTGGACAAGAAATTCCTAATGATTATCAATCGTTTAGTCCTGCTGAATTGATTGATAAGTGCTTCTCAATCGAGCAAAATATTGAAAGTGAAAAATCTGCTCATTCGCAGCAGGCAAGTGCGGCTTGACCGCCAAAATTTGTATCTATGTCTGATCAGTCACGAATTCAAGTTATTGCGCTAACAAGTGGTAAAGGCGGGGTGGGTAAAACCAATGCCTCTGTCAATATTGCCGTTGCGTTGCAGCAAGTAGGAAACAAAGTTCTCCTGTTGGATGCTGATCTTGGGCTAGCTAATGTGGATGTTATGGTTGGCTTGCATGCCTCTTATAATTTGTCACATGTGATCCGTGGCGAGAAGACAGTTGAAGAAATCTTAATTAAAGGGCCTGCTGGTATATCGATAGTACCTGCGTCCTCAGGTGTCCAGAAAATGGCTCAGCTTGATGAGATTGAGGTGGGTCACCTTATTCAAGCATTTAGCCAGCTGCATGATGATTATGATTATCTTATTGTAGATACGGCTGCGGGTATCTCATCTGGTGTTTTATCGTTTTTGCAAGCCGCTCATCATGTTGTTGTGGTTGTTTTGGATGAGCCAAGTTCAATTACGGATGCGTATGCCATGATAAAAGTCATGCGTCGAGATTATGATGTTGAAAACATTTGGGTCCTTTCTAATATGGTTGACTCATTGCCCCATGGTAAGCAGCTTTTTGAAAAGTTGAATCGAGTGGCGGAGCAATTCTTGGGTAGAGGTGTAAACTACTTAGATGCCATTCCTCTGGACCGAAGAATTAAAGAAGCGAACAAAGCTCAAAAGGCTGTTTTAGATATGTCTCCTTCTTCACTTTCAGGCATCGCGTATCAACGAGTTGCAGAACAACTTGAAAAGCTTCCTAAGCCTAAGGCTGCTCGTGGGCAGCTTGAGTTTTTTGTTGAGCGATTTATTGAGAGGGCGGCCAACTAATGCATGATCTTTCACTCTACAAAGAGAACGATCAACGCCAGGCTGCGGCTGTGCTCGAGGAATTTGCGCCTTTAGTAAAACAAGTTGCTTTACATCTGATTGCTCGGTTGCCCTCTAGTGTTGAGCTAGATGACCTTATGCAGGTTGGCATGATGGGTTTGCTTGAAGCTGATAAGAACTTTGATGCATCCAAAGGTGCTCAATTTGAAACATTCGCGCGCATACGCATTCGGGGCGCGATGATTGATGAAGTAAGACGTAATAGTAGCTTGCCGAGAAGTGTCATGACGAGCATTCGTGATATTTCTACAGCTAGAGCTGAGTTAGAGCAAAAAATTGGTCGAGTCGCTCAAGATGCAGAGCTTGCAGATTACATGGGCTTGTCACTGGATGAATTCCATCAAAATGTCGGAAAAAATCATGATTATCAAACTATCTCGCTGACAGAAAGCGATGATGGTGAGCAGGGTGAAACTGAATTACGTTTTGATGGCCTTAGCGTAACGGAGCAGCTAGGTGAAGATCAGTTTAGGGATGCCTTAGCTGATGAGATTTCAAAACTTCCAGAGCGTGAGCAATTAATTTTCTCGTTGTATTACAACGAAGAAATGAATTTGAAAGAAATTGCTTTAGTTATCGGTGTGACCGAATCTCGGGTATGCCAAATACAACGTCAGTCGATCAAAAAGCTCAAAGCTGCACTTGAAGTTCATATCTAAGTAGTGAGATGTGCCGTATTAAACCTTTTTGGATTGCATGTGCGGTCATTCTATATTTTTTACCAAATATAATTTTTGCTAAGTCAGCTTTGAATGATTTGAAAGGCGATGGCCCACCAAAAGGTCTGCCAGACATGTCACATGTTGCAGATGCTGTTCCAAAAGTGGAAAAAATTTATCCTATAAGCCTGCGACCCTATACGATTCGCGGTAAAGACTATGAGCCGATGAAGTCAGCTCTAGGTTATGTAGAGCAGGGTGTGGCTTCTTGGTATGGCACGCTTTTTCATGGTCGAAAAACGGCTATGGGTGATGAATACGATATGTTTGGCATGACCGCAGCCCATAAAACTTTGCCATTACCAACTTATGTGCGCGTAACCAACTTGGAAAATGATCTTAGTATTGTTGTCCGTGTCAATGATAGAGGACCATTCCACTCTAATCGCGTTATTGATTTGTCCTACTCGGCAGCAAGTAGGCTCGATATGCTTGATAAAGGTACTGCTTTAGTCGAGGTGAGTGCGATAGACCCACGCTTACCGCAATTAGTGGGCACAAAGAAAAAACCAGTTTTGGATGATAAGACAAGAATTTATTTGCAGTTGGCTAGTTTTGGAAATGAAGAGGCGGCCATAACAGTTAGAGCTCAAATGCAACGGTATTTAAAGCGACCTGTCATCATAGATAAGGCAAAAACTGAACAGGGTAAAGTCTATCGTGTGCAAGTGGGACCGATTAATTCTCTTGAGTTAGCAGATAGTGTATCGGAGCAGTTGCTGCAGATTAATGTTTACCAGCTGCAAATGCATTTACGTTAAAAGTCGGAATTTGCGCTTAAGAAATCGGAAATTGGCCGAAACTAGAAAGAAGTTATTTCCATTGGACGGAAAAATGCAGGTAGTAAATTCAGTTCTTATCCATAAAGGCGACTCTCTCGCCTTATCAGATATTTCACGTGTATCAACGGTTGAGCGTGTCGGAAATGACGTCAATGAAGATGAGCGCAAAAAGGCTTTTTCGAATTGGCTTTAGCGTTGTTATTTTGATGTAAGTGATTATGGGGATTTTCTTCTATAACCATTCGAGTAGTTATTCTGGAACAGAGATTAGTATTGGACTTTTTCTTATCTTGATGTTTTCCGGTTTACTCATTTCTCTTCAAGCTAAATC
>CAZKDD010000062.1:0-6645 GCA_964551535.1 uncultured Thiotrichales bacterium
GGCTTTTTATGGTGTTTACCGGTTACCTCTAGAACGATGTCGCAATCAGACCAGTCCGTCTCATGAATTTCTTTATGAGACGTGTGTGTAATTAGGTGACCTTCTACATCAATGGCATCTCCAGATGCAGATACTGAATGATTCCAAGTACCGTGCACTGAATCGAATTTGAGCAAATGCGCAGAACCTACGGCATCCGTTGATATCTCATTAATTCGTACAATTTGATAGGTGTCGTTATCCCAGCCCGCACGAAGGCCTAAACGCCCCATACGACCAAAACCATTGATTCCTACACGAATAGTCATTTCTTATCCTTTTACAGGTTCAAGTACAGCGTTATCTTCATCAGCAAGCTGAGTTGAAGTTTCTTTAATTAGCACATCTTCTGAAAGAAGTGTTTTCTGTTTATCTGACCAATGAATGATAGAGAGTTTACCGGCTGAGTCTTCGACCATAGCGGTACAACTTTCAACCCAGTCACCAGTATTACAGTACAAAACATCATCGACATATCGAAGCTCAGCTTTGTGGATATGGCCGCAGACCACAATCTCCATATTGTCTTTTTTAGCTGAACCCGCGACTAGCTTCTCAAAGTCAGAAATAAAATTAACGGCATTTTTAACTTTGTGTTTTAAATAAGCAGATAATGACCAGTAGTCATAACCCATCTTACGACGAAGGATATTGAAGTAATGATTAATAACTAAAAGTGACTCATAGGCCCAATCGCCAAGATGAGCCAACCATTTTGCATACACCATTACACCATCGTACTTGTCACCATGTAGCATCAACATCCGACGACCATCAGCCGTGACATGTTCAGCTTCTTGCTTAACCTCAATGCCACCAAATTGTAAGTCCAAGAAGTCACGTGCAAACTCATCATGGTTACCAGGCACATAGACAACTTGTGCACCTTTTCGAGCTTTGCGTAGCAATTTTTGTACGACGTCATTATGCTTTTGTGGCCAGTGCCAGCCTTTTTTTAAGCGCCATCCATCGATAATATCGCCAAGTAAATAGACGTACTCAGCTTCGTTGTGCTTTAAAAAGTCGAGAAGAAAGTCTGCTTTACAGCCACGCGTACCAAGGTGAACATCAGAAATCCAAATTGCGCGGTGTTTTTTGACTTTCATAGACTCTACCCAATAAAGCCTACTATTTTGAGTCAGTTTAATGACAATTTAATGACTCACCTGTCATTCAAATCAAACCCGGCGCAAACCTATCAAGAGCAATTGCACCCCATATTACGAGCACCAATAATAAGCTGATAAACACTGCTGCTGAGCCCATATCTTTAGCGCGTCCAGACAATTTGTGAGGCTCGTCACCTATACGATCTACAACGGCCTCAACTGCTGAATTAAGTAGCTCAACAATGACAACCAACATAACGGTTCCAATCAATAAGCCAATTTCATCAGCTGTGCGCCCAAGCCAGACAGCGCCAGGAATCATAGCGGCTGCAAGCAAAACCTCTTGGCGAAATGCCGACTCATATTTCCATGCAGCTTTCAGACCTAAAAAAGAGTAACCGCCCGCTTTTATGATGCGCTTTAGGCCTGTGTTGCCTGGCTTTCCCATTGTGCTTCCTCGACAATATTTTTACGCTCAATGTGGACTGGATGGAGCGCGTTCAAAAACTGAATAGCGATTGTATCCCAAGATTTTGTTAACGCGTGCTCTCGGCAAGCCTCCCTATCCAACATAACTGCAGAAGATATAGCAGTAGATAAATTATTGTTCATACACCCATTGACACCCTGCTCGACAACATCAATTGGGCCCGGAACAGGAAAGGCAGCAACAGGGACGCCACACGCATTCGCCTCAAGCATGACTAAACCAAACGTATCTGTGAGTGACGGGAAAACAAAGACATTAGCTGCAGCGTAATATTCTGCCAACTCTATACCCTTTTTCGCACCGGGAAAAAGGACATTTGGATAACGCCGTTTGTAGTCATCTAAAGATGGACCATCGCCTACAACAATTTTGGTACCAGGCAGGTCTAATTCTAAAAAAGCAGGTAAATTTTTTTCAGGTGCTACACGCCCTACATTGAGGTAGACAGGTCCTTCAAATCGAAGTTGGCCTCGATGCAACGGATTAAATAGCGAGGTATCAACACCTCTTCCCCATACTTCAAGATCATTAAACCCACGCTCCGCTAATTGATCGCGAATGGTTTTAGTAGGAACCAACGTCTTGGCAGCCTGATTATGAAAACGCCTTACCAATGGATAGGTCCAATTCAATGGTATTGGGAAACGCTCCCGAATATATTCAGGAAAACGGGTATGAAAAGACGTTGTAAACGTTAATCCTTTTTTATTGCAGTACGACCTAACCTTAAACCCTATTGGTCCTTCAGTAGCAATATGAATGGCATCGGGTGCAAAACTATCGATACGCTTCTCAATGCCTGGCAAACGATAAGCAATACGAATCTCTTCATAAGACGGCAAAGCCATTGTGGGATAACCCTGATGAGAAATTACCTCGACCGTATGGCCCATTGACTCAAGTTTTTTAACCATGGTGCTTAAAGTTGTGACAACACCGTTAATTTGCGGAAACCATGCATCAGTTGCGAGCAACAGCTTCATGCCAACTCACCTTCAATATCAGCATTAAGAATATTTTGATAAAAAATAAGCATTTCTTTCGCCTTCGCTTTAGCGCTCCAAGCCTCAGCATAGGCGCGGCCTTTTTTAGACAAAGACTGTGCTCTCTCAGGTTGATTGGCCAGCAGGACAACCTTTGATGCAAAGGATTCATGATCTAAATCGGCTATGTAGCAACCTTCACCCTCAACTAAAACATCCTTAGAACCCATGCTGGCAACTGACACAACAGGAAGGCTAGATGCCATTGCTTCAAGCAATACCAAACCTTGCGTTTCCGTTTCGGAAGCAAAAACAAAACAATCACTCGATTGATAACATGTGAGCAACTGAGTGCTACGGTCTAGATAGCCTGCAAAATGAATGTGTTGAGAACATACAGCTTCCGATGCTTGATTTTTTAGCGATTTAAGAGCGGGTCCTTCTCCTGTTACTAAGAAATGGGCGTGCGGCGCAGCCGCAACGACCTGCTCGAACATCTCGATAAGAAATCCGATATTTTTTTCAAATGCCACACGGCCGACATAAAGCAATAAAAATGCGTTATCAGGAATGTTGTAGCGTGCTCTAAAACCGGCAGTATCTCTCACCTCAAAACAAATTGGCGGCAATCCAGTTGGCACAATATCAATGCGCTGCGTTACGCCATACTCACGCAGCTTGTCACTCATCTGGCGTGAAGGAGAGATCACACCATCAACTGCATTACATTGACTGCGAGAAAATTTACGTGCGATTGCACGCAGAAGTCGTTTAGGTAGCCGCGGTAAATACTTTTCAAAATAGGCTTCAAAAAAGGTGTGATAGCTTGTCACTACTCTCAAACCCAATGCTTTACCTAAATAAACGCCTGCATAATGCGCAACAAACGGTGTGTGCACATGGACAATATCGAAATCTTGTTGACGCAAGCCAGGCACTAGCTTTTTAATTTTTCTTAATGACATCAGTCGATCTTCAGGATCGAACGGCAGTTGACGCGAGGGAATACGGATAATATCGAAAGGTTCTTGATCAACCCCAGGATAATGAGGAGCAATCAATGTCACCTCATGTCCCATCTCAAGGAAGGCATCGACAAACGTTTGTATCGATGTAGAAACACCATTGATGCGCGGAAAGAAAACATCCGAAATCATTAAGATACGCATAACTATCCTTTATGTTGAAAATACAAAGGTAATGGCGGCACGTAACAGAAATATGACAAAACGGTAACTCACCAAGTCACATTTCTGTCACATAACAAGATTATGGTCACTTTTTTTAATCCTTGATTATTACGATGTACAGATCAGAAAAGCTCCTTATCCTCGATGCGGATGGAACAACCATAGATGCATTCAGCGCAATGGAAAAAGCCTTTAGGGCCAATAAGCTTGACCTTGGGGACTTAGGACGATTTCAAAAACGTCGCCATCTTTTCAAATATATTGGTGGTATAAAAGAATTTCCGGCTAACATTGCGAATCAAATTAGCAAAGCAAAGCGCGAAAAATTGATTGATACGTTAACGGATGTGTATCGCCAAGAAGCCACAATGTACGAGGGTATGGCAGATTGGATCAATTCACTCATCGATTACGATCATGTTCGTGTAGGCATGATCACTCGAAATGTTACTAAAAATGCCACAGAAACCATTAAGTTGTTACTTGAGCGGCATGGTGTAAATGCTGACCGCTTTGACTTTCTACTTCACCTTCCTTTAAAGAAGAGTAAAACGGCTGCCTTTCGCCTAGTTAGGGAAAAATTTAATATTAACCCGGCCCTCTCATACGCCTGTGGCGATGAAAAAAAAGATTTCTTAGCCAGCATTGAAACTGGCACGCATCCTTTTATAGTCTCTTATGGCTTTGAGGATTATGAGCGACTTACACAAAAGATTGGCGTTCCATCGGAACTTATTTCAGAGTCTCCCAAGGCATTAAGACAACGAGTGGATCACGCCCTCGGTATCGCATAAGTCATCAAACTGTCATTCAACTGACAAAGCTTTGTCACATTCGCTGATTAACATGACTCAATCGTAACAATCGAATGAGTGACAGCTATGAGCGCATTGCTAAATCCAGCACACCTTCACGAAGAAAAACCTAAACGGATGCACTTTGAGCTAGCTAGCACACTAGCTGATATTCGTGCCTCTCAAGAACTTCGTTATCGTGTTTTTGCTGATGAAATGGGCGCACAACTCAAAGGTGAGGGCAATCTAGATCAAGATCATTTTGATCCTTATTGCCAGCACCTACTAGTTAAAGACAGTAAGACAGGCGCTATCATTGCATCGACACGATTATTGACCAACAAACAGGCCATGAAGGCTGGCGGTTATTACTCGGAATGTGAGTTCGAAATGACCAAACTTCACGATCTACCTGGTCGTGTTGTTGAGATAGGCCGAACTTGCGTTGATCCTAACTACCGTGCAGGTGCCGCTATTGCTGTTCTTTGGTCTGGGCTGGCTGACTTTATTACACAATTTAAAATCGATTACCTCTTTGGCTGTGCTTCCATTGCTATGCAAGATGGTGGCATGCAAGCTCAAGCCATCATGAAACGTGTTCGTGAACACGCCTTCTCAGATGAAAAATGGCGCGTAACCCCTAAAGTGTATCTACCTGCTATTCCTAAAGGTGCCGAAGACGTTCTATCAGCGCCTTTACCGCCACTACTTAAAGCCTATCTTCGTCTTGGCGCACGTATTTGTGGTGAAGCCTACTACGATGCGGATTTCAACTGCGCAGACCTTTTTGTACTGGTGAAAGTTGATGAAATGGATAGCGCTTACACACGCCACTTCCTTGACCGTGTAAGCAATGCGTGATGACTAATTTACGTCTTATCTTTAGAGGCACCCTTGTTATCCTGCACATCATTGCAGGTGTTCTTATCACCCCTTTTGTCTTACAAAAAGCTGATGATGGTATCCCACGCACCAATAAGCGGATTACCCGCTGGTGGCATGCGCGCTTATTGCGCATTCTGAACGTCAAAGTGACTACCAAAGGCACCCTTCCAGAGGCACCTTGTTTGGTTGTTTCAAATCATGTCTCTTGGTTAGATATCATGGTACTTGGCGCCACTATGCAAACAGGATTTTTATCTAAAGATGATGTGGCGAAATGGCCTGTTATTGGGTGGTTAGCTAGCCGCGCAGGCACTCTATTTATAAAACGCGGCGGCGGTGAAACATCAGCGCTAAGCCTCTCTATTCGAGATTTTATAAAGCAAGGAAATTTACTGACACTTTTTCCTGAAGGAACCACGACCGATGGCACCAATGTTCGCCAGTTCTTTGCGCGACTCTTTGCTGTTAGCATCGATAATAAACTAGCCATTGCACCGGTGGGCCTTCGCTACGAGCAAGCTAACGGGCAACTTGACATGGATGCCCCCTATATTGGCGAGCAAAGTCTTCTTCAAAATCTGGTGATTTTAATGCGGCGAGAACAGACGCTTGTCACAGTGTCATTTGCTGAACATATCCAACCATTAACACAAGATCGAAAAGCGCTAGCTCAGGCAGCATATGCATCCGTGATGGGCGAGCTCGGTTACCCACTACCTGAAAAACCAATCCGTTTTAAGCAAGCGGCTTAACCAAGCTTAATTGCGTCAACAATCGCACCACCACATTGCGCAGTAGTTGCCTCACCGCCCAAATCAGCAGTACGGCTTACTGGATCAGCCAAGACCTTTTCAATTGCCTGAAGCATGCAAGCTGCAGCATCTGCGTGACCAAGATGATCCAGCATCATCGCACCCGACCATACCTGACCGATTGGGTTAGCAATACCCTTACCCGCTATATCCGGTGCTGAGCCATGCACAGGCTCAAACAAGGATGGGAAGGTGCCATCTGGATTGATATTCGCCGATGGCGCAATACCAATGGTGCCAGTACAGGCTGGCGCAAGGTCCGAAAGAATGTCGCCAAACAGATTAGAGGCGACCACCACATCAAAACGATCCGGATTCATTACAAACTGGGCTGTCAGGATAT
>CAZKDD010000063.1:0-6629 GCA_964551535.1 uncultured Thiotrichales bacterium
TTGATTGCTCCTGAGGCATCAGTCACACCCGCGGGTATATTGCCAAAAATGCGACGTTTTACCGTGGCGGATATTTATGAAATTGGCATGAATCAATTTGATAGAAATACTGCGCTCATTCATCTCAGTGATGCCCAGAAACTGTATCGTTATGGCGATGCTGTGGGTGGATTGCGATTAAAGCTCGCCGATTTATTCATGGTGCCGAATTTAACTTACCAAGTGAATAATGAACTCAATGGAAAGTATTGGATGACTGATTGGACACAACGTCATCAAAACTTTTTTAGAGCGGTAAAAATGGAGAAAACCATGATGTTTGTCATCATGGTGTTAATAGTAGCCGTGGCTGCATTCAATGTTGTTTCTATGTTGATCATGGTGGTGACTGACAAACAATCTGATATTGCTATTTTAAGGACCTATGGTGTCTCATCTAAAAGCATATTATGGGTGTTCATTATACAAGGAAGTTTGATAGGAATATTTGGAACTCTATTTGGCGTGCTGGGAGGCATAGCGCTGACATTAAATCTTGAATCGATCATTCAGTTTGTTGAGCAGATAATTGGTCAAAAAGTATTGGACCCATCTGTCTATTATATTACAGATTTGCCAGTGGCTTTACATCTCAGTGATGTGGGTTTTGTGGCGCTAATTTCATTTTCTTTAACAATTTTGGCGACAATCTATCCAGCTCTTAAAGCCGCTAATACTCAGCCAGCACAAGCGTTGAGGTATGAATAATGGACTATCAAACGCCTAAGCAAACAAATTTATTATTAGATGTTCAAGCGATTAGTAAGCACTATCATGACGGAGATATAGATGTCACTGTGCTTGCGGATATTTCATTAGCAATACATGAGTCGGATCAAATAGCGATAGTTGGAGCCAGTGGCAGCGGTAAAAGTACGTTATTACAATGTTTGGCTGGTCTAGATATGACCAATGATGGCCATGTCATTCTTTATGGTAATTCATTGTCTGATGTGAATGCTCAACATGCGGATAGATTGCGCAATCAGCACATAGGTTTCATCTATCAGTTTCATCATTTATTGCCAGAATTTACAGCTTTAGAAAATGTCATGATGCCGCTCATGATAAGAGCTATGAGTGTGAGTGAGATTCGTCAGCGTGCGAGTAATCTATTAGAGACAATGCAGCTTGAGAACAGATTGAATCATAAACCCAGCGAATTATCTGGTGGTGAGAGGCAACGGGTTGCTATAGCAAGAGCATTAGTCACTCAACCTCAACTAATATTGGCGGACGAACCCACAGGTAATTTAGATCGTAAAACAGCATTGCAAGTATTTGATCAAATGCTAGAACTCAACCAGGTTTTCAAAACTGCATTAGTGATGGTTACCCATGATCTCTCTCTGGCAAGACGCATGACTGATGTGTATGAATTAGAAGACGGCCACCTTAAAAAGATGCAATACGATGATTGATAAGTCTTTTATGGCTTAAATTAGTTTCCAGTGTATGTTCAATCGGACATACACGAACATATTTCCTAATTAAAGTGATTCTGTGCATAACAAGAATAGTTATTTTTGTTGCTGTGCTAATTTCATGGCTATTCCCTGATTAGATCGGAATTTTATGAAGTTAATTCCTCTCACTCTGTGTTTTTTCCTCGGAGTATTGGCATTTCAGCAATGTAAAACATTGCCAGCGATTGAAGTATTTATATTCATCCCGGGCTTAATTTATGGTGCGTATATTTCAAAGCTTTGCTATCCCTGTTTAATCTTTTGTTCAGGGTTTTATGTGGCTTTGATAGGTGCGCTTTGGCTTTTGCTGCCAGCATTGGATGATGAACTAATACATCAGCGCATCCATATATCAGGTGAGATTATTCAAATTTATCACCAAGATTCGGTGCGCCAGAGAATATTATTGCAAGTGGCTGATGGTGATTCTGTAGGGTCAATATCATTACCATCAAAGATTCAGCTTAATTGGTATGGATCTGAAACTATAGTTGCTCTTCATGATAAATGTGATTTATGGGTTTAATTAAAACCTTTTTATCGATTAGCCAATCCGGGTTCATTAGATTATGAAAAGCAAATGTATGTTCAGGGTATAAGGGCACGCGGTTACATCATATCGAGTGAATGTTGGCAAAGTTCATCCTCTTATTCACTGCGTGAAGATATGATAAGAAATTTTAAAGCATATCAAGATAGTTTTGAGTATTTTCCGATCATGCTTGCATTAAGCTTTGGTGACAGGGGAGCTATGGAGCAGTCACTTTGGCAGGTATTACGTATTACTGGTACGGCGCATTTAATGGCTATCTCAGGTATGCATATTAGTGTGATTTGTTTTTTATCATTTCTACTGATTCGTAGTTGTGTGTCATATTCAGCCACTTTATGCAATTTCTTGCCTGCACAACACTATGCGGCGATAGGCTCACTGTTGATATGTATTTTTTATGCTTATTTGGCTGGTTTTAGTTTGCCTACTCAACGGGCATTAATTATGGTGATGGTGGCACTCACTGCAATACTGCTTTACAAACCAATATTTAATTTACATGCCTTGTGTATTGCATTACTGATTATTTTATTACTTTCTCCACATGCTGTATTGCTTAATAGCTTTTGGTTTTCTTTTTCTGCAGTGGGCTTTATTTATTTAGCTGTGCGACTTTGTCGTGATATGTCGCGTGTTAAACAATATCTATTTATACAGATTTATCTATCAATAGCATTGTTGCCGCTGAGTAGCTATGTGTTTAATGAGGGTTCTTTGATCTCACCTATAGCAAATTTGATAGCTATTCCATTAGTCACTTTTTTTGTTTGGCCAAGTTTATTGATTACACAATGTTTGCATATCATGGAAGTGCCACTAACACTGCAGCTACTCACTATAAATGACTATCTGTTGAGGGTGCTTTTAGATTGGCTCTCAATGCTGGCAGCGTTTGAATTTTCGACAATTAAAACCACACCCAGTTTAATTGAGCTCATTCTTTATGAGTGTATGTTGATCGCTTTATCAATCAAGCAAAGCTGGTCAAAGATCAAATTGGCTATTCTATTCTTACCTTGCATGTTGTTTTTTCGACCTTTCATATCATTAAGCAACAAAGATAGCCTTCAATTAACAGTATTAGATGTCGGTCAGGGTTTAAGTGTAATGATTGAAATGCATACGCCGTCAAACAAACATTCTAATGCACGCACATTATTATATGATACGGGTCTGTCCTCATCGTCAGGATTCAATATGGGAGATGCCGTGATTAAGCCTTATATGCATACTCGCAATATTCGGCATCTGGATAAAATTATAATCAGTCATAATGACAATGATCATATTGGTGGACTAGAAAGTTTATTATCTGATACTTCAGTTAAGGCGGTGATGTTCAATCAGCTACCAAAGGCTTTAAATTTCCCTCTAAGCTCAAAGCTAAGCAATGAACATCGACAAGCAATGTCAAAAGTTGAATTTTGTTATCAAGATCTTCAATGGGCATGGGGCGAAGTAAAGTTCCGTATATTCCATCCGCCACACAATTGGTATTCCAAACAAAACAATCGCTCGTGTGTATTAAAGATAGATTATTTTGAACATAGCATTTTGTTAACAGGTGATATTCACCAATCTGTCGAACATGCACTGGTGCAACAATATGGAATGGCTCTCAACAGCGATATTTTGCTAGCACCTCACCATGGTAGTCAAACATCTTCCAGTAAAAGCTTTATTGATCATATACAACCTTCCTATGTGATTTTCTCAGCCGGCATGCATAATCGCTATCGACATCCGCATCGACATATAGTAGATCGATTTGCAAGACGTCATATTCATACTTCAAGTGCAGCTGTCGATGGAGCTATCAGCTTTCAATTGTATCGAAACCAGGCGATACAGTTGCCTATTTCATATCAACAACAGTCAAAACGCTACTGGCACTCAAGCCGTAAATCGTTATAATTTAGGTTAATGAGATTATTATGTTTTAGGATGCAATATGGATAAAAGTTTACTTGATATTTTGGCTTGTCCGGTCACGAAGGGGCCATTGATTTATGATCAAGACAAGCAAGAATTAATATCATTGTCCGCACGTCTTGCTTATCCTATTCGAGAAGATATACCTGTGATGATAGAGGAAGAGGCTAGAAGTTTATCTGAGGATGAATACAACAGTTACCGAGAGAAATAAGCTAGCGCATGTCTTCATCAGAATTATCATTTAGAGTTTTAATTCCAGCGCGCTATCAATCCTCACGATTGCCTGGAAAGCCACTCCTTAAATTTCAAGGCAAGACTATCATTGAGCATGTATATCAACGTGCCTGTGAGAGTAATGCCAGCTCTGTGCATGTGGTCACTGACGATGAGCGAATTGCTGATACTGCAAGAAAATTCAATGCCGCTGTGTGTATGACCAGTCACGATCACCAGTCAGGCACAGATAGGATTTCTGAAGCAGTTGAAAAGATCGGTTATAAAGACGATGAGATAATTGTCAATTTACAGGGTGATGAGCCACAAATGCCAGCAGACAATATCAAGCAAGTTGCACAATTGCTCAGTTTAAGCCAAACAGCTTCTATTGCTACTTTGTACGCGAAGATTCACGATATTCATGATTATCTGGATCCAGATGTGGTTAAGTTGATCATGGCTAAGCAACAACAAGTCCTATATTTCAGTCGAGCTAGTATTCCTTTTGTCCGAGATGAAGTCATCACAGAAACTGACAACTATCCACTATTTAAACACATAGGTTTATATGCCTATCGTTGTCGCTACTTGAAGCAATTTGTTGCTTATCAGCAAACGCCTCTCGAGCGATTGGAGCGCTTAGAACAGTTACGCGCTTTAGAAAACGGCGATCAGATTATTGCAGAGGAATGTCATCAGACCCCGGGTATAGCTATAGATACAGACAGTGACTTTCAACGCTTATTATCAAGCGAATGAAGTTTCAGGCTATAAAGTCATAGTCATTAGATACAGTGCACGAAATTGGTTTGAAAACGATCAATAAAAACTATCGAATGGCCATATTTCAACGTTATCACCTGACTGTGCGCCGGCACTTTCCATAGGTAAATATATGAAACAGTTCGCTTCAGACATGGAATGTAAAATTCCAGAACCTTGTGCGCCTGTTTTAGCGACATGGTATTGGCCTTGTTCATCGATGTGGTAGATACCTCGTTGATATTCAACGCGACCCGGTCGTTTGCGTAAATTGGATTGGCTAATGGCTTGAATGCGTAAATGTTGTCTTGCGTTTCGGCCCATCATTTTTTCTAATGCCGCTTGCACAAATATATAAAAGGTCACCATGACGGATACGGGATTGCCCGGTAAGCCAAAGAAAAAAGCATTATTAATTTGACCAAAGGCTAATGGACGCCCAGGTTTCATTGCCACTTTCCAAAAATTGACGCGACCTAATTTCTCAAGTGTGCTCTTAACATAATCAGCATCACCAACAGAAACCCCTCCTGAGGTAATGACAGCATCCGCTTGTTGTGAAGCAGAAATAAAAGCTTGCTCTATAGCCTCGGGGGTATCACCAACTACCCCTAGATCAACAATTTCTACACCCATGCTACTTAACATGCTCCATAGCGTATAGCGATTGCTATCGTATATTTGTCCCACTTGCAATTTGCTTCCTATAGAGACTAATTCGTCACCGGTTGAAAAGAAAGCGACTTTGAGAGGACGCATTACCTCAACTTCTGCTATGCCTAGTGAGGCGATCAAACCAATATCTGCGGCTTGTAAGTAATAATTAGCATTAAATATTTGTGCTCCTTGTGAAATATCTTCACCTGCTAAGCGAACGTTTTGCCGGGGCTTTTGCTTAGCATCAATACGGACATTGTCTTCACTGACCTCGACTTGTTCTTGCATGACGACGGTATCTGTCGCATCTGGCATTGCTGCGCCGGTCATAATACGCACGCATTCATGTTTGGCCACTTTGCCGAGGTAGGGTCGACCGGCATAGGCAATACCGACTTGCTTGAAAACGATGCTATCAGTAGAAGGTATTTGGTCCCCATGAATGGCATAGCCATCCATGGCTGAGTTCGTGTGGCTGGGTACGTTGATAGTTGAAGTCAGAGGCCGTGCCAGTACTCTGTGTAATGCTTGTCTTATTGGCACAGTCTCTGTTTCTGTAATGGCTTGCACACTCTCTAGGATATGCTGTTGAGCAAGATCGGCTGCCATTGAGTGAGGATCATAATCATCCATGCAGCTAGGATCATAATTGATAGTTTTTTCTGCCATTGTTTAATTCCAATGTTTTTAATATGTGCCGTTGCGGTTCAGTGATTTGAATAAATAGTTTAAGTGAGTTTTAGTAGCGCATAAACTGCTCCTGTGCCCCCATCTGCTGGTCGAGCCGAGCAAAAAGCTAAAATTTCTTTTCTGCGTCTTAACCAAGTATTAACCAACGGTTTAATCACGGGTCCATTATTACTGGAACCATAACCTTTTCCATGAATAATACGCACACAGCGGCAGCCGTGATGGCGAGCTTCAGCAATAAATATATTGAGTTGTTCCTGAGCATCAATACGCGTCATACCATGTAAATCTAATTCGGCATCTATGCGATA
>CAZKDD010000064.1:0-6431 GCA_964551535.1 uncultured Thiotrichales bacterium
GAAGAGTTGACTAAAAATAATTAATGCATCCCAAAGGCGAAATATATAGATAAGCCATCGATCTAAGACTGACAGGATGAATTTCTATATCATCACACGCCATTGCTCTGTAGGAATTCTAAATGGGACTAATAAAACTCTCGCTTAAAGCGCATATCAGCGTATTTATATTTCTATTGGTAGTCTTTGCGTTCCAGTTCGAGGTGATTAAACCAACCGAAACCTTGTTGCTCCCGCTAGATGTTTTAGATGCGGATAGGGCAAGTTATTTTTTCTTGCCCCATGGCGTTAAAGTGCTCATTGGTTTCTTGTTAGGCCTGGTGTCATTGCCTGCAGTCTTTCTGGCGCAAGTTGTCGGTGCGCTTTTGCATTTCGATATGGAGCCTTCCATAGCACTACTCGCTGCGGCATTCGGAACCATTGCTGTTTATGTTCCGGTGTTACTTCTTAATTACATGTTGGCTCAGCCATTGGGCGGGTCTGTACCGGCAAAACATCATCAGATTGGTTATTTTAGGGTGTATTTGGCATTAGTGGTTATGTCGACATTTCTGCATGCAACACTGCACTCTGCTGTATTTCACTATGAGAATTCGATTTCACTACCTTTCAAATATTTAGTGGGTGATGTAGTTGGTGCATCCTTTGTTTTTGGAGTTGCGTTGTTGTTTCGCCATTACATAGCGAAAAAATTGGTGGAGATGAGCCGTGGCTAAAATGATTGCTCTTAATCTACGAACTCAGTTTGTACTTTTTGCACTGATGCTAGGCACCTTGTATATACAAATGTTAGTTATCAATCCAATTGAAGTTGATTTATTCGGTCCCGACTCAAAAGGTAGCTACTTATTTCTTCCTCATGGCGTAAAAGTGCTGATTGGGTATGTCTTCGGTATCATTGCATTGCCAGCAATGATTATTGCTCGTTTCATTGGACTGTATGTTACGATGGATTGGCCAATGACCGAAGCGGTGTATGGAACAGTTGCAGGCGTTATTGCCATTTATCTTCCATTGGCAGTGATGAACTTTTTATTTGAAAGACCATGGCACAAGCCTTTGGTCGCTTTCGATCAGCCAATTGGGCAATTCCGAATCTTCGTTATATTGGTGGTAATGACAATTTTTGCGAATGCCGCATTACATTCAAGTCTATTTCACTATGAGGCAAGTTTTCATCTGCCCTTCCGCTATTTGATTGGGGATACCTTGGGTGCTGTTGTGGTGTTTCTTATTGCCTTGAAATATCGTGCAGTGATACATAAATGGTGTGTGGCGGCTTGCCCAAATAGTTTTTCCACGAGCGTCACTAAAAAATAAATGGATAAGTTTGTATTTCCATCAATACGCCTTCAGGCTGTCTGTTTCATAGCACTTACCGCTTTATTAGTGCTTCAAATTTATGTCATTCATCCTATTGAGCATCTTTTGCTGCCGCACAAGGATCTCGATCACGCGAGTTTGATGTATTTGCCTCATGGCTTGAAAGTGCTTTTGGCATTTGTGATGGGGATTAGTATCTTTCCCGTAGTGCTTGTAGCCCAGTTGGTGGGTTTTTATGTCTTTTTTGGTGCATCGTTAAATGACACCGTAATTGGCGCGTTGTATGGCTCTTTGGCGGTATTTTTGCCCGTTATACTGGTTAACTTTATGTTGGCAAGAAAATGGCATCAGCCAGCATCGACATCGACAAACCCAATGAGTCTGTTTCGGTTATTTATTGTGGTAGTGATCTTGTCCTTATTCTTAAATGCAGCTCTTCATGGCGATTATTTTGCAAATAAAGGTACCATTTCATTACCCTTTAGGTATATGTTTGGAGATATGATGGGATCATTGATCGTATTTGGTACGGCAATGATTTTTCGTCATCAAATAGCCCGTTACGTAATAAGGAAGCACTCCTAATGGATCTGAAAAGTTATTTAAACATTGTAAATTTATTACAAGTAGCCGAGTCAGATCTTGGTTTAGATAGTATGACCGAATCAGATCGTTCAATACTGTTGCTACTTTGGAATATGTCTAACTCTGGGAAAAAACCAGTAAAAGCAACATATGAAGCAATATGCGATGAAGGTGGTGTAGCTTTTTCTCGTGCGCAATTCTATAAAACCCTAAGGAAAGCATCTGAGCTAGGAATGATTGAACGAATAGGGAGTCCTAGAAGTGCTTCATATGAGTGGGTAAAGAGTTTTGAAAATTAAGCATTTGCTACCTTGAATTAAAAAAGAGTTCAAGAACTCTGGCATTTATACGCGTTAAACTTTTTTGTAGATCATCTACAAACTTATGCAGATCTTCATTTCTTTTTGAACAGTTAGCATCATCAATAAAAAGTCGGACCGACCGCGCCTCAGTAATCAGTTTCTGTCCATTGGCGAGATACCAAGCGCAATGCTCTACATTCTGTAGACAAAAGGCGACAGACCTTGGAAAGGTTTTATCTTTAAAGAGAAAGCTAAGTACTGTCTTATGATTGATCGGTTGTTGTGAGGCGCGACGATAGTTCTCATACGCGGAAACAGATTTAAGAACGCTCATCCACTGAAGGTTTTCGTAATGAATAGCATGATCAGATGACGTTGGAAGTAGTTTTTCTGTTCGAACATCAACGATCCGACTGGTCATGTCAGCCCTTTCAAGGCTACTACCAATACATAAAAATTGATAACCAGCGTCATGCAACATAGTGCCTTGAAGACAGCCGTTGATTTCCTGAATGCTTGAGATGATATGTTCAAGTGTGTCAAATCTGTGCTTTTTATAGATCCCTTTTCCGCCCTCAGATTCCGAATATTGGTATAGGTGATTTATTTTTTCCCAACCAGATTGAGGCAAGATATCTCTAATTGATCGTGCATTCTCACGTGCCAGGCGAAGTGAACTGCAGATGGACCCAGGATTACTTGTCTCGACTAAAAGAAATCGCAGAACACTACGTTCGTCTGACTCTTCATGATATTGATCAAATAAGGATTTAATGGCGAAGATATCTAACAGGCTAGTCCAGCTTGTTTTAACAGTAGTTGGTAAGTCTAATTGCAGATGTGTGGTGACTTGTATCAAACGCGCCGTATTTTCGGCTCGTTCAAGATACCGCCCAAGCCAGTAAAGGTTTTCAGCAACACGACTAAGCATCAGCTTTATCCTCTAGATCAACGATCCATGTATCTTTGCTGCCGCCACCTTGTGATGAGTTAACAACAATGGATCCTTTGTTCATAGCCACCCTGGTTAGGCCGCCTGTGGTGACATTGATATCTTTGCCAGAAAGAATGAAGGGTCTGAGGTCTAAATGTCGTGGCTCTGCTTTATTACCAATCAGCGTTGGCGCTGTGGATAAATTCAACATGGGTTGAGCGATATAATTTCTTGGGTCTTTCTTTATGAGGGCTGCGAATTTTTTACGTTCTTCTTTTGTCGAGTGCGGTCCAATAAGCATTCCGTAGCCACCCGATTCATTTGCAGGTTTAACCACTAACTCATTAAGGTGGGATAAGACAAAGTTTTTCTCATCCTCAATGAAGCATCGATAGGTGGGTACATTGGGAATGAGTGGCTCTTCGTCAAGATAATACTTGATGATTTCTGGCACATAAGCATAAACCACCTTGTCATCTGCAACGCCAGCACCAGGAGCATTTGCAAGAGCAACGTTACCGCTTTTCCACGCTCTCATCAGTCCTTTAACACCTAAAAGAGAGTCAGGATTAAAAGCTTCTGGGTCAAGATATAAGTCATCAATACGGCGATAGATCACATCGACTCGTGTTAACCCGTCGATTGTTCGCATGTAAACACAATCATCTTTACCAACGACTAAATCTAGGTTTTCAACCAACTCAACGCCCATTTGTTGAGCAAGATAACTGTGTTCGAAATATGCGGAGTTATATATGCCAGGTGTCAGAACAACTATCTCTGGTTTTAGTACCTTACGCGGTGAAAGCGAACTGAGCATATTGAATAACTGACTTGGATAGTCATCAACAGGCAAAATCTGTTGCGCTTCAAAAAGATCAGGGAAGATGCGTTTCATGATCTTACGGTTTTCAAGCATGTAAGAAACACCTGAGGGGACGCGAAGATTGTCCTCTAAAACATAAACCGTTCCATCATGATCTCTTACAAGGTCTGAACCGCAGATATGTGCCCAGACATTGTTCGGAAGTTTCATGCCAACACACTGAAGCCTGAAGTTAGATGAGTTCTCCAGTAGCTCTTTTGGGAAAACCTTATCTTTGATGATTTGCTGCTTATCGTAAATGTCAGCAATAAATAAATTGAGGGCTTTTGTGCGTTGTTTTAATCCTGCATCTATGGAAAGCCATTCTTGCTTGCTGATAACTCGAGGGATGATGTCAAAAGGCCATTCACGATCGATGTTACCTTCATCCTGAGAGTAAACAGTGAAGGTGATGCCCATCAACTTAATCGCCAGGCCCGCAGCATCTCGGTAATCCTTCAGATCCTTATCTTTTAATTGATAGAGAAAATCGCAAAGCGCTTTTGAAGTCGCTCGTGGTGTATTTCGCTTTTCAATAAGTTCGTCAAAAGATTGATGAGCAGGATAGTTTCCCCATCGAATCGCCATGAAAATCCCCTTGTGAAAGGATGTTTCATTTGATTGAGCAATTTATGTACCAACAGACGATGGCAGTCAAACATGATGCAAAGTGGAGACTTTTGGCGGGATTGTTCGAACCAATCCAGGGCGTCATTCGAACTTTTGCACCGAAATAATGCGCACTAATGCTAAGAAGCCTGATCCACTAAGTTAGCGGACTCATCACACTTAGATGTCTCATCAGGCATTTCCCATGGGAAGCAAGGCAATTGATCGAGTGCGTTTAATAAACCCTCGTTCCACTTGTCCGAGATTTTCCGAGATAGGTCGTCTTCTTCACTGAGTACCAGTGTGCGTCCAGTTTGTAATGAATTGTTTACATAGAGCTGAAGTTCAATAGGCGAGCCAACCGTTGCATTACTGCGTATGGTGCTATTCATGGAGACAAGAGCACATCGTGCAGCACGCTCAAGAGCAGTATCTGGTCGAATAACTCGGTCTAGGATGGGTTTGCCATATTTTGTCTCACCGATCTGTAAAAAGGGGTGAGCGGGAGATTCATAGATATAGTTACCTTGCGGGTAAATCATGTATAGCTCGTGTGGCTGCGCAATGATTTGACCACCAATAATAAAACTGGCTTCAAAGTTTGAGTTAGCCGTATCGCGAAATGCCTGATGCTTCTGAATGTCAGCACTTAACATACCGACATAGTCTGCAGCCTGTTGCATAGTGTCGACAGTCAAAAGATTACGCTCTGCGTTGTTTTCAATATCAAGAGATAGTGTTTTTACGACGTGCTGCGTAGTGGCAAGATTGCCTGCAGAAAGTAGGGTGAAGGTACGATTGCCCGGCCAATCAAAATTATGCATCTTTGAGTAGCTACTCACATTATCAACGCCTGCATTGGTTCGGGAATCAGAGCAGTAAACGATCCCTTGTAAAGTTTTAATCGCTATGCAGTAAGTCATCTATACGTCTCACAGGAAAATAATGACTTTATACATTACTCAACGCACATACCCTTGCAATAAAAAATTTATGCCATTTTAGTTATTGTCACGCACTTATCTGGTGCGCGAATAATTTTTTGCGAGTAGGCATATATCTTGCTGTTCAAAAAACAATTATGAATATCAAGGAGTCGAGTGTGGGCGTTGAAGAAAGTGATTGTTCCTATCACATTCATCCAAATGATAATGCGTATATCAATATCTCTCTGGTCAGAG
Organism: uncultured Thiotrichales bacterium; assembly: GCA_964551535.1. Taxonomy (GTDB): domain Bacteria; phylum Pseudomonadota; class Gammaproteobacteria; order UBA4575; family UBA4575; genus UBA1858. Next base: position 5,800 of record CAZKDD010000064.1, read on the forward strand.
AGAATTTGATGTTGATAACAGAAGATTTGGCATTGGCGATTACTCAAAAAGAATCATCATCAATTGAGACTTTTGCGAAAGAGTTAGAGATGCTTTCAGGAAAAATTGGCGCGAAGCTTTTGCATAAAAAAGTGTTAGAGATTAGAAGACATGTGTCTTTAGGTGATCTCGACGGTGTCTACTACCAGCTCGATGAGCTAATGAATTGTTACATCACGACCAAGCGATGCTTGGATTCGTTAGTGACAAAGTTAAAACCAAAGATAATGATTCAGCGTTCGACGCTGTGTTTATAGATTTTCTCATTCCTACCCAAATTCTTTCTGCCAGTGGTCGAATTCATTGCGCTAAGAAAGTGCAAAACGGATCTGATATGCCACATTAAAGTGCATACGCGTCAAAATTCCTGATCCGATAGTTCTTAAATGACTTGATAGCCTTGATTTTATTTAATCAGACAAAGTTGGCCCGTTGTTTGCTTTTTCAAAATAAAAGGAGGTCAACATGGCGCAGATCACTCTTGATAATATGAGTTTATTAAACCAATATGTTAATGGCGGTTTAACACGAACCAGTCTTGATATCTCTCAGGACTATTTGGTTTTAGTCTCTCGAAACCTACAGTCTGCCAT
>CAZKDD010000065.1:0-6313 GCA_964551535.1 uncultured Thiotrichales bacterium
CAAGCCTTGCGCACAAATCTTGCACCGCGCCCCCCATCACCTGATCGATATTTGCAATCCCGACGAGAGCTATTCAGTGGCACAATTCTGCCTGGCGGCGAATCAACTTATCGATCAAATTCATCAACGCGGCAAAATCCCCTTATTAGTGGGTGGTACTGTAATGTACTTCAACGCACTGCAATTCGGGCTGTCAGAGCTGCCAGCGGCTGATACTCAAATTCGCGCACGTCTCAGCCAACAAGCTCAGCAACTCGGCTGGCAGGCACTTCATCAACAGTTACAAAGTATAGATCCATTGGCCGCAGAAAAAATCCATCCCAATGATGCTCAACGCATTCAACGCGCATTAGAGGTTTTTGAATTAACCCAACAACCTTTATCTTCATTTCATCAGCGACAAGATCCTATTCGAAGTGATGTGAAATTTATTAATGTTGGCTTATTTCCTGAGGATCGCCATCGTTTACATACCAATATTGCACGTCGTTTTGAGGATATGCTCAACTCTGGTGTGATCGAGGAATTAACAACCCTGAGGAGAAAGTGGTCTTTATCGCCCAAGCACCCTTCAATGCGTTGTGTGGGCTATCGTCAAATATGGGAATACTTAGAAAACAACCTCAATCGAGCGCAAATGCAAGATCAAGCCATCGCCGCGACACGTCAACTGGCTAAGCGACAATTCACTTGGCTACGTCATTATCCAGAAACATTTCTGATAGACCCTTATTCAGTCAACGTGGCGAATATTCGTGCACAAATAAATCACCAAATAGAATCCGCATAATGCTAGACTACAATATTGTATAGCGCTAAAGTTTTATATTATTTTCAAGCATACAAAATAAAAATAACCTGGTCAGGAGACGCAAAAGATGTCAAAAGGGCAAACATTACAAGAACCCTTCCTCAACGCATTAAGAAAAGAAAAAGTCGCCGTATCGATTTATTTAGTTAACGGTATCAAACTACAAGGTCAGATTGATTCATTTGATCAGTTTGTCATTGTGCTCAAAAATTCTGTTAATCAGATGGTTTATAAACACGCCATCTCAACTATTGTTCCTGCAAAAAGTGTACGCATACCTATTGCTGATGAAACAGAATAACCCGATAGTCAACTATTCTCTCGAGCAATTGCACATCAACAACACTGCATTTATACAATAGAAAGACACATACAACAGCAATACGCCTCCCATATGATCCTAGATCTCAATCTGAATGTTTGAACGTCCCCAATCTGGTGAGCGTGCGATACTGATTCATCCCGAATTTGGACAATCTCCCAATCCTGCTGATACAGAAGAATTCCGCCTGTTGGCAAAATCTGCCGGCGCACAAGAACAAGACATGGTGTTGTATTCAAGACCTAAGGCTGAATCACGCTACCTACTCGGGCAAGGCAAGATTGAAGAATTAGCTAGTTTGGTTGAAACACAAAAAATCGAACTGCTATTGGTGAATTACACACTCTCACCCAGCCAAGAGAGAAATATTGAAAAAGCCTGTCGCTGCCGAGTATTAGATCGCACGGGTCTAATACTCGATATATTTGCACAACGTGCGCGCTCGCATGAGGGTAAGTTGCAAGTTGAGCTCGCTCAATTGAAATATCTCTCCACTCGTTTAGTCCGTGGTTGGACACACTTAGAGCGTCAAAAAGGAGGTATAGGACTGCGAGGGCCGGGGGAAACTCAATTGGAAACCGATCGTCGCTTATTAGCTATCCGTGTTAAACATCTCGAAAAACGCTTGCAAAAAGTTCGCAGTCAGCGCCAGCAAGGGCGACAATCACGTAAGAAAAATAAAATTCCAACCGTAGCGCTGGTCGGTTACACCAATGCAGGCAAGTCAACCTTATTCAATCGACTCACTGATGCAGAGGTCTATCAAGCAGATCAACTATTCGCCACCTTAGACCCCACTTTGCGCAAATATTCCTTAAGCAAACATCAACATGTGATTTTGGCTGATACGGTGGGTTTTATTCAAAATCTTCCCCACGATTTAGTTGACGCTTTTCATGCCACCTTGCAAGAGACTATTGAAGCTGATTTGTTGCTTCATGTCGTCGACGCCAGCGACGATCAAAAAAATGATCATGTCGAACAAGTTAATCAGGTACTTAAACATATTGAGGCCGACCAATGTCCGCAAATATTAGTCCTGAATAAAATTGATCAAACAAAATGTTTGCCTCATGTTGATATTGGTCAAAATAATGAAATACATCGCGTGTGGATTTCAGCACTGAAAGATCAGGGAATCAATCTGTTAACCTCATCGTTAAAACAATATTTTGATCACCAAAAACAACATGTATCACTCCGTCTACCGATGGATGAACAACAATTGCGCACACTGTTATACAAAAACCATGCAGTAATCAACGAAACCTTCAATGCAGATGGCTCATGGGAAATAGAAGCTCAACTAAACGATGAGTTGTACACGAAAATGACGCCATTCATAAACTCGTCACCTGAACATGACACGATTGCTACTGAGGCTGATTTTTCTGCTCAAAAGACTTAGAATAGCTAATAATTATCAATACCACACGGAGAAGCTCCATGCCCTGGAATACCCCAGGTAACAATAACGAAGACCCTTGGAATCGCAATTCGAAAAACCAAGGACCGCCCGATCTAGATGAAGTCTTCCAAAATCTAAGTCGCAAATTCGGCGGCCTATTTGGCGGCGGTGGCGGCAACAACAACAGTGGTGGCAGCGCCAACACCTCAGGCTTTGGTGCAATAATCATTGGGATTGCCTCAATCTTTTGGGCATTTACTGGTATCTATACCATCACCGATGGTGAGGCAGGCGTGATCCTGCAGTTTGGTAAATATAAAGAGATATCCCAGCCAGGTTTGCATTGGCACTATCCCTACCCGATACAAGAACTACGTGTCGTTGATATGCAACAAGTCCGAAGTTCAAAGCATCAAACAACCATGCTCACACAGGATGAAAACATTGTTGAAATCGTACTAGCTGCACAATTCCGTGTGAAAGATGCGCCGAATTACTTGTTCAACGTACGTGGACCAGAAGCCACGCTTAAGCAAGCTATGGAGAGTGCGATTCGCGAAGTGGTGGGTAAAAGCCAAGTAGACTTTGTCCTCTACGAGGGCTTGGAGGTCATTTCTTCGAATACTAAAGTCCTCATGCAGGAGATCCTTGATCGTTATCAATCAGGAATTGAAGTCACCACGCTTAATTTAGAAAAAACTCAACCGCCTGCACCCGTGCAAAGCGCTTTTGATGACGTTATCAAGTCACGAGAGGATTTAGAAAGATACATTCAAGAAGCTCAAGCCTATGCCAACACTATAGTGCCGCAAGCACGCGGGGAAGCAGCACGCATTATTGAAGATGCGACTGCTTATAAGGAGGCTATTGTGGCCAGATCTGAGGGTGAAGCAGAACGTTTTGAGGCACTTCTAACCGAGTACAAAAAAGCGCCCGCAATTACTCGTGAGCGTTTGTATCTTGAAGCCACACAATCGGTATTTAGTAATAGTACTAAAATCATGATCGATACAGACGGTGGCAATAGTATGATGTACTTACCGCTGGATCAGATCATCAAAAACAGCCAATCACAAAATACCGCGCCCGCGACAACGATCACCAGCCCGCAGCGCTCTGACAACACACCATCTTCATCGTCACGTACACAACGCGGCCGGGAGGTTAGATAATGTTTTCTAAAGCTATCATCGCTATTGCAGTTGTAGCTGGAATCATCTTCTCAACATGTACTTACACTGTTGATGAGACACAACGTGCAATTTTATTTAAGTTCGGTGAAATTAAAGCCGCAGATATTAAGCCGGGTTTACATTTCAAAATGCCCTTTATCAACAACGTTAAGGTGTTTGATTCTCGTATTTTGACCCTCGATGTTAAACCTGATTTATTTCCAACCAGCGAAAAGAAATATGTCTATGTCGATTTCTTCGTTAAATGGCGCATAGACAATGTACGTAATTACTTCGTCGCCACAGGTGGGCTAGAAGAAAGAGCCAATAGTCGCTTGAGTCAAATCACCAAAGATGAACTGCGTGATGAATTTGCCTCTCGCACAATTAAAGAAGCGGTCTCTGGTGAACGTAGCGACATCATGGAAGCCCTAGTAGTGAAAGCCAACCAAATCTCGCAGGAATTAGGTATCGAAATTGTGGACTTGCGTGTCAGTCGTATTGACTACACGGATGATATTTCTGGCTCTGTGTATGAACGTATGCGTGCTGAGCGTGATCGAGTCGCAAAGGACTTTAGAGCACGTGGACGAGAATCATCAGAAAAAATACGTGCTGCCGCGGATAGAGAACGTCAAATTACTCTGGCTAACGCCTATAAAGTCTCTGAGCAACTTCGAGGTGAGGGCGATGCAACAGCTGCTGAAGTGTATGCAAAAGCTTATGGTAGAGACCCTGAGTTTTACGCACTAACAAAAAGTCTCAATGCGTATAAACAGACTTTTAACAGTAAAAGTGACGTATTGGTCCTGGAACCCGATTCACAATTCTTCCGTTACTTCAATCAATCCAGCGGCCAATAGTCCTTCGATCAACTCATGTTAGAAGAACTTCTTACATGTTTTGCGCTGATTTTGATACTCGAAGGCTTGCTGCCCTTCGCAAGTCCTAAAATGCTTCGCAGGGTGTGGATTTCAATCCACACCCTACCAGATCGAACTATTCGGCTATTTGGATTGGTGAGCATGCTATCAGGCGTGTTATTCTTAAGCCTTATTCGTTAAAGCACTAGTGATTAATCACCCATGTCGTCAAAAAATCGTTGGCTATTGCCCGCAGGAATTGAAGAAGTCCTGCCTGAAAATGCAGCAATCATTGAATCTACTCGCCGCAAATGTCTAGATCTATTCAACGTCTGGGGCTACCAAATGGTCATTCCCCCGCTCATCGAGTTTCTGGATTCCCTGCTATTAGGCGACTGTGAAGATCTAGATTTACAAACATTCAAAGTCACTGACCAAATGAGCGGCCGTACTATGGGCATTCATGCGGACATGACCCCACAAGTCGCACGCATCGAAGCTCATCGCTTGGGTGCTCAGGCGCCCAGTCGTTTGTGCTATTGCGATACGGTTCTACACACTCTCCCTGAAAGCTCTGGTGGCACTCGCAGTCCTATGCAGATTGGCGCGGAATTATATGGGCATACTGGTCTGGCCAGTGATGTCGAAATCATACAATTGATGGAAACCATGCTCACTCAGTGTGGTGTCAATCATATCCTAATGGATCTTGGACACACCGGTATTGTTGACACATTGATACAACAATTAGCCCTAGGAAAAGACTTCAATCAAGATTTTCACTCTATAGTGCAACGTAAATCTGAACCTGATATGGAGACATTATTGAGTGGTATTGACGCTAGCAGTGAACTAAAAAATGCTTGTATGCAAGTGATCCATTGCCATGGTAAAGCTGATGTGTTGACACGTGCACGTCAACAATTGAACATCCCTGGCACGTCGATAGCAGAGTATTTGGATTATTTAGAAGAATTAAGTCAGGTCCTACAAACCAGACTACAGGCTACGGATTTACATTTCGATCTGGCTGAGTCACGCGGGTATCACTACCAACAAGGAGTGGTGTTTACAGCGTTTTGCGCTCATCAAGGTCAGGAACTGGCGCGTGGTGGTCGTTATGACAACATCGGTGAGAATTTCGGCCGTGCTCGTCCAGCAACAGGCTTCAGCGCCGATCTTAAAACATTAATTGAGGTCAGTGATGACAACATATACTCATCGAATGAGGGTATTTTTGCGCCTGCCAATGATGATCCAGCGCTGTTGCAGAAAGTTCGCGAGTTGCGTGCAGCGGGACACACTGTAGTGACTGGATTAGATACAGATGCAGAAGCTGTGGAATCTGAGAACTGTACAAAAATATTAGTCTGTGAGAATGGACAATGGATGATTAAGGAAAAATCATGAATAACAATGTGGTCGTGCTCGGCGCTCAGTGGGGTGACGAGGGTAAAGGCAAGATTGTCGACATGCTAACCGCACAAGCCGATGCTGTTGTACGCTTTCAGGGTGGCCATAATGCGGGTCATACTATTGTTGTCGGTGATAAAACTGCGAACGACTTTTATATTTCGCCCGATAAGCCGTTTAGTAAAATTGGTGCGTTGCCTTATTTGTACGAAACCATATTGGCTAAGTTTTTAAAACTTAATGATAAATTTGTGCAAGATGGCCTTTTAAATGTGTATCTATGGCGCCACGACAGCAACTCGTTTCACTTAAAGGGCATTAGTG
>CAZKDD010000066.1:0-6276 GCA_964551535.1 uncultured Thiotrichales bacterium
ACTGTGCGTGCGCATAGCAATGGCGTTTCTACTTCTATTACATTGTGACGCTTGAAGTAATCCCTGACAGCAGCCATCATTTGTGCACGCTGTTGAATGTTTTCTATGCTCGCCGTTGGACGCCAATCTTGCATAAATCGATATGGTCAGATCAATTTCATATAAGTACTGACCCTTGTGAAATCTAACACTTAGTCTTTAACACGAGAGGCATACTCACCACTGCGCGTATCGATGCGGATCACTTCACCTTCCTCGACAAATAGTGGCACTTTAACTACCGCGCCTGTCTCTAGTGTCGCCGGTTTTGTTGCACCTTGTGCAGTATCTCCCTTAATACCAGGATCTGATTGAGTAATAGTGAGTTCAACAAAGTTAGGTGCCATCACAGATAAAGGCGCGCCGTTATATAATGTCACCACACAGATATCCTGTTCTTTAAGCCATTGTGCGGCATCACCCACGGCCGTCTCATCGGCAGCATGCTGCTCGAAACTGTTAGGATCCATGAAGTGCCATTGCTCTCCGTCACTGTAAAGATATTGCATATCTACTTCCATGACATCTGCACCTTCAACACTATCGCCAGACTTAAAGGTCTTATCCACCACACGCCCTGTTTTAAGGTTACGCACTTTGACACGATTAAAAGCCTGTCCTTTACCGGGCTTAACAAACTCATTCTCAACAATCGTATAGGGATCACCATCCAACATGATTTTCAAACCGGATTTGAATTCATTGGTATTGTAATTCGCCATAAATAAACCTTGAGTGCATTAATAGACGCGCTATGATAGCGTGCATGCCAGCTTCAGAACATCCCCTACACTGGAAAAAAGTTTTTGCGCAATCATATGTTGGACTCAATGAGCTAGCGCAAAAATTGCCCAGTAGCCACTCTATGTTAGATCACTATCGAATAGTCGATGAACTATTTCCCGTGCAAATCAGCCGCCATCTGTTAGAAAAGTTTCCACTCGATCATCCGGTGCTTAAGCAATATCTACCCGATATAGAGGAGTTAACTAATCCTCCAGAATATGCACACGACCCAGTGGGCGATCAATCCGCTACCCTTGCTGGTGGATTAATCAAGAAATATCAACATCGTGCGCTACTGATTACTAATAGCACCTGTCCCATTCACTGTCGCTATTGTTTTCGTAAAGATTATCCGTACTCCCAGCAAACACCTCATCGCCATCGCTTCAGCACCGCTTTGAAATTAATACAGGAAGATCAGAGTTTGAATGAAATTATTCTTAGTGGAGGCGATCCACTTAGTCTGGATGACCATTTATTAGAGGATTTAATTCAGTCCATAGAAAAAATTCCTCATATTAAAACTTTACGCTTACACACCAAATTTCCTAGCATTTATCCACAGCGCATCACTCAACCCTTACTTAACATTCTTGCAGACTGTCGCCTAAAAAAAGTTTGCGTATTACATGTTAATCACAGTGACGAATTAGATAACGATTTCACCCTAGCCACTGAAAAAATACGCTCCGTTGGAGTGACCTTACTGAATCAATCAGTATTATTAAAAGGGGTCAACGATGATGCCGACACCCTGATACAACTGTCTCATGCATTATTTGCATGCGGGGTTTTACCTTATTATTTGCACTTACTGGATAAAGCACGTGGCACTCATCATTTCTATGTGCCAAGAGCACAAGCCGAACAATTACTGGAAGTAATGAAACAACAATTACCAGGCTATTTAGTGCCTAAATTAGCTCAAGAGATTGCTGGTCATAGCAGCAAACATTACTAGCCTCTGAATAAACACATACTATAAGGCCAGCAAGCAATTTATTGACTGCAATCTAACATTGCTGTCATTTACGCAACCAGAAAACCACTCACTGATCAAAATCCTCACATAGAGATCATTCAACCGATGCCCTTGACCAAACAATAGGGTTGCAACTCATCTTTATGGCGTGTTCTCCAGAGCAGCAATACGCTGATGCAATGGTGGATGTGACATAAGCAGCTGCTTTAATCCACCACCTAAACCACCAGAAATTCCAAATGCAGCCAGCTCCCCTGGTAAATCTTCTGGTTGATTGACGGTTTGTAGACGCTTCAGAGCATCGATCATGTTTTGCTTGCCAGCCAATTGTGCTCCACCAAAGTCTGCTCGAAACTCACGACGACGTGAAAACCAACTGGCAATGATTGCAGCCACCACACCCAACACTAATTCTGCGATGATACTTCCAATGAAATAACCTGGCCCTATTCCTCGCTCAATCTTGAACACCACTTTATCAATCATGAGACCAATCACACGTGAAAATAGGATAACAAAAGTGTTCAATACTCCTTGTAACAATCCCATGGTAATCATGTCACCATTAGCCACGTGACTTACTTCATGGGCAAGCACTGCTTCCACTTCCTGTTGCGTCATAGAATTCAATAGCCCAGTACTGACTGCCACCAAGGCATCATCTCTTTTCATTCCTGTGGCAAATGCATTGGGTTGTGGTGAATCAAAAATCCCCACCTCTGGCATGCCTATACCCGCCGCTTGTGCTTGCTGATAAACCGTATCCATGAGCCAACGTTCAGTGTTGTTATTGGGCTGCTCAATCACCTGCACACGCATGCCGCGTTTGGCCATCTTCTTCGACAAAGCCAAGGAAATAAATGAGCCACCAAATCCAAATAGCAAGGCCATAATCAATATGCCATTCATTTGGCCCGCCATCCCCTGTTCAGCCAACCATCGATCAATCCCAAGAATGCGCGATGACATACTAAAGACCAGTAAAACACCAAAGTTGGCTGCTAAGAATAATCCAATACGTGAAAACATAATTTTATCTCTATGCGTCGCTGTCAAAGTAGTCGATGAACACAGTTTAACGTATCAATATAAAAACGATAAAACTTTTTAATTAATAACCATTGAGCTTGTAAGCCAAGATGAGCAAGCAAACAACACAGTATTAGCCAATGTGGAAGATGCATAGCTCATACTAATAGTAGATGTGATTTTTGAACTAAAAAAAGAGAGTGATTCAAACCTTAACTTACTCTCGGACGCACCAAGAGTAAGTTTAGGTTGTATTGCTTGACGCAATTTGAGACATAGAGTCTCTTGTTTTCCCCAAAACTTGCTGCTTTTGAAGGCAGATATCTACACCATACAGCATCGTTTATAAAAAACCACCCTATCCATAATAGGTGGTCAGCTGATTAATATAAACAAAATTTATACATCGACACTATTTAACATTTGATAAAGTCTGCATTTATCCGCTTTGCGTCTCTACTAACAAATGGTCTACCGACTGATAACCACGCGGCAGCTTTAATCCCCTTCTGCCACGTTCTGCTGCATATTCATTTATCTCACTCGGCTTCATGGTCTTATGTTTTTTTCCACATTTTAAAGTGATGGATTCATTCGCTTGTATGATCTGCAAATGATTAACTCTCTCTTCGTCAGCTTTTAACTTGGCGCTGGGAATATTAATGATCTTTATTCCTTTACCCTTAGCCATGACAGGAAATTCACTTAATGGCGTCACTAACATATAGCCCTGAGTTCCCGTGACCACGATTCTGTCATGATCTATCGATCGCACTGGCACAGGCGGTAAAACCTTTGCTCCACTGGGCACAGAGATAATTTTTTTACCTGCCTTATTGCGCGAATATAAATCCTCTGCTGTACAAATAAAGCCATAACCAAAATCTGTAGCTAAAAAATAATGAGCTTTTGGATCAGATAACAATACACCAACAAATTGAGCGCCATCTGCCGGGTTAAATCGAGCGGTCAAAGGTTCTCCCAAGCCACGCGCAGAGGGAAGCCCGTGCGCAGAGACACTATAAGCGCGACCCAATGAATCTAAAAATACTGCCATTTGATTACTTTTACCCATGGCATGAGCTTGATAACTATCTCCTGATTTATAATTCATTGACACTGGATCTACTTCATGTCCCTTGGCTGCCCGCACCCAGCCACGCTGCGATAAAATAATTGTGGTAGCTTCTGTTGGCATTAATTGAGTCTCATCCATTTGAGTCGCAACTTCACGCTGTATCACTGGTGAGCGTCGATCATCGCCATAGGTTTCAGCATCTTCCAACAATTCATTGCGAATCAATTTCTTTAATCGCGCTTGTGAGTTGAGGATTTTTTGTAATTCAGCTTGTTCCTTTTTCAATTCATCGGTTTCAGATTTAATCTTGATTTCTTCTAACTTAGCCAGACGTCTCAATTTAATTTCTAAAATCGCCTCAGCCTGAATATCACTCAACTTAAAGCGTTTCATCAACACTTTCTTGGGCTCATCTTCGCTGCGAATAATGGCAATAATTTCATCGATATTAAGATAGGCAATCAACAGACCTGCTAATATGTGCAAGCGCTCATTGACACGATCTAATCGCCATTGTAGACGTCGAGTGACAGTATCTTTTCTAAAACTCAGCCATTCACGCAACAATGTTCGAAGATCTTTAACTTGTGGCCGTCCATCGATGCCAATGACATTCAAATTAACCCGATAAGTTTTTTCTAAATCTGTGGTTGCGAATAAATGTGACATAAGCGCATCAGTATCGACTCGATTGCTGCGAGGAATAATCACTAATCGCACAGGATTTTCATGATCTGACTCATCACGCAAATCTTCCACCATAGGAAGTTTCTTAGCATTCATCTGCTGCGCTATCTGCTCTAATACACGCGCACCAGATACTTGATACGGCAGTGCCGAAATGACAATGCCATCACGATCTTGAGTGAACACGGCTCGCATACGGGTCTGACCTGTGCCATTTTCATAAATATTACGTATATCCTCAGGCGCGCTAATAATCTCAGCTGCCGAAGGATAATCTGGGCCCTGAATATGCTCACATAATTGCGCCACAGTAGCTTTAGGCTCATCTAATAAGCGCACACAGGCGGCTACCACCTCACGCAAATTATGGGGAGGAATATCTGTTGACATACCCACCGCAATGCCCATCCCACCATTCAATAAAATATTTGGTAAGCGCGCAGGCAATACCTGAGGCTCTTGCAGGGTTCCATCAAAATTTGGCGCCCAATCCACAGTGCCCTGCCCGAGTTCTTGCAATAAAGCTTTAGCGTAAGGCGTTAATTTAGATTCGGTATAACGCATGGCGGCAAAAGATTTGGGATCATCGGTAGAGCCCCAATTACCTTGGCCATCGACAAGAGGGTAACGATAGGAAAATGGCTGCGCCATAAGTACCATCGCCTCATAACAGGCAGAATCACCATGCGGATGAAATTTACCTATCACATCACCCACTGTTCTCGCCGATTTTTTAGGTTTGGAACTGGCCGACAAACCTAATTCTGACATCGCATAGATAATGCGCCTTTGCACCGGTTTTAGGCCATCACCTACCTGTGGCAAGGCACGATCTAAAATCACATACATCGAATAATCGAGATAGGCTTTTTCGGTGAATGTTTGCAAAGGTACTCGTTCTACATCACCGTAATCAAACTCTAAATTATTTTTACTCATCGCTGCATCATTTCTCTAAGTTTGCGCAAGATCGCCCTTCTTTTCTAACCATGACTTACGCGCCTGAATAGTCTTCTTGCCCAACAACATATCCATCACCTTATAAGTGTTATCACCTGGCTCAACTGTTAGCTGAACCAAACGACGACTATCTTTGGAAATGGTTGATTCACGTAACTGCGATGGATTCATTTCTCCCAGACCTTTGAAACGCGTAATATTGATTTTAGCTTTGGTTTTTTCAGCTTCTAGTTTATCTAATATTCTTTTTCTTTCGGCATCATCCAAGGCGTAATACACTTCTTTGCCAGCATCGATTCTAAATAGCGGCGGCATAGCAATATAAACGTGTCCCGCCTCAATCAAGGCCGGGAAATGACGCAAAAACAAAGCGCATAATAGCGTTGAAATATGTAAGCCATCAGAATCTGCATCAGCTAATATGCAAATTTTACCGTAGCGCAACTTAGACAAATCCGTATCACCAGGATCAACACCAATAGCAATAGCAATATCGTGCACCTCCTGTGAACCCAACACTTGATCAGACGCTACTTCCCAACTATTCAGTATTTTTCCACGTAAAGGCATGATGGCTTGATATTCTCGATCACGTGCTTGTTTGGCTGAACCACCAGCAGAATCTCCCTCCACTAAAAAAAGCTCAGTTTGGGTCATATCTTGAGATGAACAATCCGCCAGCTTGCCAGGCAACGCGGGGCCTGCTGTGACTCTT
>CAZKDD010000067.1:0-6219 GCA_964551535.1 uncultured Thiotrichales bacterium
TACCACGACCAACGCGTTTAGCATTGCTACGACTGCCAAGCGCTGGTTTTAATGAATTAAGACGCATCTTATAATTCCTCTACCTTGAGCATGTAATTAATCTTATTAATCATGCCACGATTTTCAGGCGTATCAATGACCGTTACTGGATTATGAATACGACGAATTCCAAGGCCGCGTGCACACGCTTGGTGTGACTTTAATCGCCCATGGATACTTTTAACTAATGTCACTTGCAATTGTTTACTCATTACGACTTTCTCAGTGATTAGCCGATGATATCTTCAATGCGCTTACCGCGCTTGGCAGCAATATCATCAGGTGATTGCATATCTTCCAACCCAGCTATAGTGGCTCGTACAACATTAATGGGATTACGTGATCCTATGCATTTTGCCAATACATTTTTAACACCAAGTAATTCAAAAACTGCTCGCATAGCACCACCAGCAATGATCCCCGTACCGTCAGACGCTGGTTGCATATGAACCTTAGCCGCACCGTGAATGCCGACTTTTGGGTAATACAATGTGCCGTCTTTAAGAGGAATATGTGTCATGTTACGACGTGCTTTCTCCATCGCTTTTTGGATCGCGATAGGGACTTCTTTTGCCTTACCATAACCAAAGCCTATTTTACCCTCACCATCACCAACCACTGTCAGTGCTGTGAAGCCAAATTGACGACCACCTTTTACCACCTTTGCCACACGATTGACTGCAACTAACTTCTCTTGCAACCCATCTGCACTTTTAGTGGTGACTTCTGCTCCAGCCATAATTTACCCTTTAAAAACCTGCTAACTTAAAACTCTAACCCAGCTTCACGAGCTGCGTCTGCTAATGCCTGAACACGACCATGGTACTTAAAACCAGATCGATCAAAGGCAACCTTGGTAACACCCTTATCTTTAGCGCGTTCTGCGACAAGTTTTCCAACCAACTTAGCAGTCTCTACATTGCCTGTGTATTTAACATTGTTCTTCACATCGCCATCGAGTGAAGACACGCTAGTCAATACCTGTGCGGTATTATCATCGATAATCTGTGCATAAATGTGACGTGGAGTACGGTTGACACATAGACGTGTCGCACCTTGCGCACGAATCTTAAAACGTGTTTTTTTCCCACGACGTATTCTTGATGTTTTTTTATCCATAGCAGTCTAGTATTTAACCTATTTCTTCTTAGCTTCTTTACGAATAATGCGTTCGTCTGAGTATTTAACACCTTTACCTTTATAGGGCTCAGGTGGACGAAAAGCTCTGATCTCTGCGGCAACCTGACCAACACGTTGCTTGTCATAGCCCTTGATAACTATCTCAGTTTGAGAGGGCGTCTCAATCGTGATCCCCTCTGGGACTAAATAATCCACTGGATGTGAAAAACCTAGCGATAAATTCAAACTCTTACCTTTAGCTTGTGCACGGTAACCAACACCAACCAACTCTAATTTCTTTTCGAAGCCTTTGGATACGCCCACAATCAAATTGTTTAATAGTGATCGCATGGTTCCAGCCATCGGTACATCTGCAGGCGTGACAGCATGAACCGTCAACGTTTTATCTTCCTGCTCGACTCTTACTGATGGATGTACCGCCATCGCCATCTCACCAATAGACCCTTTCGCCGTAATATTTTGCCCATCCAACTTGATGTCTACGCCAGTGGGTAATTCAACAGGTTTGTTTGCAATTCTAGACATTTTTTCTCAACTATTTATTCGACCGTACAGATGACTTCGCCACCTTGACCATTTTCACGAGCAGTTTTATCTGTCATCACACCCTTCGATGTAGAGATGATCGCGATACCAAGACCTCCAATCACACGAGGGAGTTCTTCTGCGCTTTTGTAAATACGCAAACCAGGACGACTTATTTTTTTCACTTTGTCGATCACCGGCTTACCCATGTAATACTTTAATTCTATGCTGAGATTTTTCTTAACACCCTCACCTTCTACAGAAAAATCTTTAATGTAACCTTCATCTTTAAGCACTTGCGCAATTGAAGCTTTAAATTTCGAGAAAGGCATCGAAACACTCACCTTGTCTGCGCTTTGGCCATTTCTGATGCGCGTCAACATATCCGCGATCGGATCACTCATACTCATATTACTGTCCTTTTACCAACTCGCCTTGACCAAACCTGGAATATCTCCACGCATAGCAGCTTCGCGTAATTTGTTTCTGCCCAATCCGAATTTTCTGTAAAACCCATGTGGACGTCCTGTGATGTTACAACGATTACGCTGTCTCACTTTAGATGCATTGCGCGGCTGCTTCTGAAGCTCTAACGAGGCAGCTTCACGTTCTTCATAGCTTGCAGACGCACTTTTGATAATCGCTTTCAGTTCTGCACGCTTTTTGCTGTATTTCTTAACTGTTCGAGTACGCTTAGATTCGCGTTCGACCATTGATGCCTTTGCCATGTGTTCAGCCTCAGTTTTTAAATGGAAAACTAAATGCCGCTAATAAGGCCTTAGCTTCTTCGTTGTTGGTTGCACTTGTAGTGATACAGATATCCATTCCTCTTAGGGAATCGATTTTGTCGTAATCAATTTCAGGGAAAATGATCTGCTCTTTAACGCCTATGCTGTAGTTACCACGACCGTCAAAAGAACGTCCGTTAACACCACGGAAATCTCGAATTCGCGGAATGGCGATATTAATTAGGCGATCTAAAAACTCATACATGCGCTCACGTCTCAGCGTAACTTTACAACCAATCGGCCAATCATCACGGATATTAAAGCCCGCAATAGATTTTTTAGATAAAGTCACTACTGCTTTTTGCCCAGCAATTTTTTCCATATCACTGATGGCATTTTCAATAACTTTCTTATCTTTGGTCGCCTCGCCAAGCCCCATGTTTAATGTGATTTTTTCTATACGTGGGATTTGCATGACATTGTCATACTTAAATTGCTCCATTAACTGGCCACGTACTGTGTCTTTATAAAATTCTTGCAACCTAGCCATTAGATATCCACCACTTCACCATTTGATTTAAAGTAACGAACCTTAGTGCTGTCCTCTAAAGTTTTAATCCCCACTTTGTCACCCTTGCCTGTCGCTGGATTAAACAACATCACATTGGATAACTCTATTGGCATTTCCTTATCAATAATGCCACCGGTAATACCTAAGTTAGGATTAGGTTTTTGAGCCTTCTTGACCATATTAATGTTTTCAACCAACACTTTACCGTTGTCTTGAATATTGACGACAGTGCCACGACGACCTTTGTCTTTTCCAGTGATGACAATCACCTCATCACCTTTTTTAATCTTGTTCATAGAGTTGACCCGATTCCTATAGCACTTCTGGTGCGAGTGAAATAATTTTCATGAACTTTTCTGAGCGTAATTCACGTGTAACAGGCCCAAAGATTCGTGTTCCGATAGGCTGTAATTGCGCATTCAACAACACAGCTGCATTACCATCGAAACGAATAAGTGAACCATCTGGACGTCTCACACCTTTAGCAGTGCGAACCACTACCGCGTTGTAAACCTCACCCTTCTTTACTTTGCCACGTGGAATTGCATCTTTAACACTTACCTTGATGACATCACCGATACCTGCATAACGTCGATGTGAACCACCCAACACCTTAATACATTGTATTCTTCGTGCACCGCTGTTATCAGCCACATCAAGATTTGATTGCATTTGAATCATAAGTTTTTCCTTATCCTGCGACGGCTTGTTCGACCACTGCAACCAGTGTCCATGATTTAGTTTTTGATACAGGACGACATTCACGAATGGTCACTACATCACCTATCGAACATTGATTATCTTCATCATGCGCATGTATCTTGGTAGATTTTGTTACATACTTTCCGTACAAAGCATGCTTCACACGCCGTTCAGTGAGAACAACAATGGATTTATCCATCTTGTTACTAACGACCTTGCCTCTGATTGTTCGTATTTTTTGCTCTTTATTTTCCATCATCTTTATCTACAGTTATGCGCCTGATTTTTCATTCAACACAGTTTTAATGCGCGCTATATCTTTACGGATACGAGAAAAATCGTGGTTACGCGTAGACTGACCCATTGAATATTGCATGCGCAATTTAAATTGCTCTTTACGCAATTCAATCAGTTCAGTTTTGAGAGACTGTTCATCCTTCTCACGCAATTCTGTCGCCTTCATTACATTATTGTCCTGTTTACAAACACTGTTTTGATCGGCAGCTTAGCGCTGGCCAGCTTAAATGCTTCACGAGCGAGCTCTTCAGAGACCCCCTCCATTTCATAGAGCATTTTGCCAGGCTGTATTTTTGCCACCCAATACTCGACATTACCTTTACCTTTACCCTGTCTAACCTCAAGAGGCTTTTTGGTAACAGGCACATCGGGAAATACACGGATCCAAATTTTACCACCACGCTTAACATGACGTGTCATGGCACGACGCGCCGCTTCAATTTGTCTTGCGGTTAGACGTCCACGCCCAACGGCTTTAAGACCAAAATCACCGAAGCTGACTTTGTGTCCATTGAGTGCAAGCCCACGGTTTCTACCTTTTTGCTGCTTGCGGAATTTTGTTTTCTTTGGCTGTAACACGGTTGCTTATCCCTAGGTTTAGCTAGTCGCTCTTTTGGCTTCGGTCGGCTTGTCTTCCTGATTCTTACTTTCTAGATCAAATACTTCGCCTTTGAAAATCCAAGTTTTAATTCCAATAATGCCGTAAGTGGTCTCTGCCTCTGCAAAACCGTAATCAATATCAGCTCGAAGAGTATGGAGAGGAACACGTCCTTCTCTGTACCATTCCGCACGTGCAATCTCAGCACCATTCAATCGCCCTGCAACATTAATCTTCACACCTAGAGCACCCAAGCGCATGGCATTACTGACAGCACGCTTCATAGCTCTTCGAAACATTATGCGGCGCTCTAATTGTTGTGCCACGCTCTCTGATACCAACTGAGCATCGATTTCTGGCTTACGAATTTCTTCAATATTGATCTTCACATTATTAATATTCAGATCCATGCGCTTGGCGATTTCTTTACGTAGCGCTTCTACATCTTCACCTTTTTTACCAATCACTATCCCTGGACGAGCTGTGTGTATAACAACAAAAGCCGCTCGTGCAGGTCGGTCAATTTGAATACGACTCACTGATGCCTGTGAAAGTTTGTCTTTAAGGTATTTGCGAATCTCTATATCACTATTAAGAAACTTCGCATAATCTGTACCTTCGGCATACCACTTGGACGTCCAGTCTGTTGCGATACCTAGTCTAAATCCGGTTGGATGTACTTTTTGACCCATCGTTATCTCAGTTTATTCTTGATGTATGCGAGAGCCTAGCGGCCATCACCTACAGTTACAGTTAAATGGCTAGTGCGCTTGAGAATCTTACAAGCACGTCCTTTAGCACGTGGTTGATGTCTTCTCATGGTGCGACCCTCATCCACGAAAATAGTAGTCACCTTCAATTCATCAATATCAGCGCCTTCATTATGTTCAGCATTGGCGATGGCTGAATTCAAGACTTTCTTGACTATGTGTGAGGCCTTCTTTGGGCTGAACTCCAATATTTCTACAGCACGACTGACGCTCAGACCACGTATCTGATCTGCAACCAGTCTGCACTTTTGTGCTGAAATACTAATGTGCTTTAATTTGGCTGATACTTGCATAATTATTCTCTGAAGCTATTTAGCTTTCTTATCTCCAGCATGTCCTTTAAAAGTTCGCGTACCAGCGAACTCACCTAATTTATGACCCACCATATTTTCGGAAATCAATACCGGTACATGCTGTCGGCCATTGTGTATCGCGATAGTCAATCCCACCATATCAGGGAAAACCATTGATCGACGCGACCATGTTTTTATGGGCTTACGATCCTTATTTTCAATGGCCGCTTCAACTTTCTTGACCAAATGGTGGTCTATATGTGGGCCTTTTCGTAGTGATCTTGGCAACGCTCTATCCTCGTCCTAATAACTCAATTATTTTTTGTTTCTTCGGCGTACAATCATGTTATCTGTACGCTTGTTTTTGCGTGTCTTGAAGCCTTTAGTTGGCATTCCCCATGGCGATACTGGGTGACGACCGCCTGATGTACGACCCTCACCACCACCATGTGGGTGATCAATTGGATTCATTGCCACACCGCGAACTGTAGGTTTCACACCTCTCCAACGTTTCGCTCCGGCTTTGCCGAGTTTACGCAGGTTGTGCTCTGTATTG
>CAZKDD010000068.1:0-6173 GCA_964551535.1 uncultured Thiotrichales bacterium
AGGCAAATTTTTACACGAGCGAAGGTAACACAATACAACATCTAGAGTGATATCTTTCCGCACCGTCACCGTGTCGGTATTCATGAGTCCGCCCGCGGTGTTGTCATCATAAGCTAATACAGATTTGAGACGTTTTTGATCGCTACTATCGAGATTATTAAGCGCGGTTTGGGTAACTTCATCAGGGAGGTCGGATAGTAAATCTGCTAGATCATCGAGCTCCAAACCTTCTGTGGCAGCGACCAATTGCTCAGGATCCATAATATTGATGAGACTGTTACGAACTTCATCGCCTACATGTAGCAATATTTCTCCAGACTCATCATGATCCAGCATATTCCAGATAAAGAAACGCTTTGATTGCGGCAAGGATTCCAGTAAGAGTGCAACTTCTGCAGGGTGAAATGCATTAAGAATATTAGCGGCACGCTTCATCTCACCTGTGTTCAAGGCGTCGGTAATCACTTCAAGATTATTGCGCATAGATGAAATGTGAGGGTCTGACATTATTATACTTTATAGTAAATGAGATGAAGTAATAGCCACGAGGCCTCATTTTACCCGTTAACTTACGATTGCAAAAGAATAATAATTAAAATGTTTTGTTGAGTTCGTCTACTAGTGTATGTATCTGCGTGGGTGAGGTTGTCACACTAAGAATTTTCTTGATAGGTTTCTCTAAGTCGTCGATTCGGCATGTATTAATTATTGATTTAATCTCCAGCAATGTCGCAGGATGTGAACTGAAATTTCTAAGACCCATGCCCAACAATAAGCGAGTATAGCGAGGATCCCCAGCCATCTCTCCGCACATAGCAACAGGAATATTGGCCTTTTCTCCAGCCTTAAGTGTTAGATGGATCAATTTAAGCACGGCAGGGTGCAATGGATCATATAAGTAGTTCACTGACTCATCGATTCTGTCGATAGCAAGTGAGTACTGTATTAAATCATTGGTGCCAATGGAGAGAAAGTCACATTGTTTGGCAAAACGCTGTGCAAGTAATGCGGCTGCTGGCACTTCAATCATAATTCCAATAGGGATTTCTTGATCAAACTCGACACCTTCATCCAGTAGCTCTTGTTTAGCGAGTTCAAGAATTCGGTAGCTGGAAAATAATTCGTCCTCACTAGTGATCATGGGAAACATGATTCTTACTGGACCATAAATTGATGCGCGTAAGATAGCTCGTAACTGACATTTAAATAGTTCAATGTCTTTAAGTGATCGTCTTAATCCACGCAATCCTAAGGCAGGATTTTGTACCATAGGGCCTTTATATTTAGGATCAAATTCTTTTTCCGCTCCTAGATCTAATGTTCGAATTGTTACAGGTAAACCTTTGAGTGCACGAATAACTTTTTTGTAGGCAGAAAACTGTTCTTTCTCAGAGGCCGGTTCATCACGGTCGATATATAAGAATTCTGTTCTGTATAAACCAACGCCCATCGCGCCACTAGGTTTGAGTGCTTTTGTATCTTCTATTAACTCAATATTAGCTTGTAGATTTATGGATATACCATCTCGTGTTTTAGCGTCAACATCACGTAGAGTTTCAAGTTTTCTGCGTTCATCTCTCTGCACCTTACGCTTATGTTTATATTCACGAATGGTTTTTTCATCAACACCGGCCAGTATCATTCCTTCAACACCATCAATAATGATTTGTTCATTATTTTTGAGTAGTTGACGTGCATCTTGAACGCCGACAATGGCGGGGATGCCAAGACTTCTTGCAATTATGGCGGTGTGAGATAGTGGTCCACCGAGTTCAGTGATAAAACCAGCGATGCTTTGATGCTGAAGCACAACGGTATCTGCAGGGGTTAAATCATCGGCGACAATAATCGACCCACGCAATGTTTGAATTTCTTTCTCAACTTCATATTTTTGATCGTAAAGCATTTTTTGAATTAGATTGATCACATGATCAATGTCGTCCTGACGAGTTTTTAGATATTCGTCTTCCATCAATTCAAATACTGCAACCAATTGGTCACGTTGTAGCTGTAGCGCCCACTCAGCATTGCACTGATTTTCTTTGATTATGTCTATGGGGGCGCTAGAGAGCATGGCATCGTCTAGCATTAGTAAGTGAGATTCTATAAATGAAGCAATATCTTTGGGCGCATCAACAGGGATTGAATTTTGAATCTTCTTGAGTTGTTGACTGGCTCGTTTAATGGCTGAATTAAATCGTTGAATTTCAGATTTTATCTGTGAGGCTTTTATGGTTCGTTCATAAACTTCAAGTGAATTGCGATGCAATATATGTACACCACCGATGGCGATGCCTTTAGATACCCCGAGTCCGTTAATCATCAATGCCATGAATATTCCTCGCTTACTCGTCTTCCCCAAATTTATTTAACACTAGTGCGGTGAGTTTTTCGACCGCTGATTGTGCATCATCACCGTCTGCGTAGATAATGACCTCACTACCTTGACTGGCGGCCAACATCATAACCCCCATAATGCTTTTGCCATTAACGCGTTTACTGTCTTTCTCAATCTCTATCAAAGCGCCAAATTCACTGGCGACACCAACAAATTTTGCTGCCGCACGTGCATGTAACCCCAGCTTGTTGCAGATAATGACTTTTTCTTCAATCATATTGTTAGCTATAAGATTTTTGTTAAGTTGTAGTTATGTTGTCTATTTTGGTTGTGCGAGTAAGATGCCGTCTTGGCCTCCGCTAATAGCTTTTTGTATTAGTTCATCAATTGGAGTGCCGGCATAATTTAATACTCTGATTAACATCGGCAGATTTACGCCAGTGATGACATGCACGTTGGCATGTTGTTGCGCAAGTTGATGAGCAATATTGCTGGGGGTTGCTCCAAACAAATCTGTTAAAATCAGCAAATCAGCAGATGTGGTGAGAGTTTTTATCAATGGTTGTGCATCATCGATCATGCGCTCAGGATCACAATTAAGCACAATAGATATGCACTGGCAATGTGTGGGGAGTGCGTTGTTGAAAGTCAAGCGTGCGGATTCTAGTAATTCTTCCCCGATACGGCCATGAGTGATGAGTAAGATATTTGTTGCCATTATTCAAATTCTCTATGTCTAACTGAGATCGGGTGATCAGCACTTTTTTGCAATAGTGTGGCTAATTTATTAGTACAATAAACCGAGCGATGATGGCCTCCTGTGCAACCTATTGAAAGCGTTAAGTAGCTTCTGTTCTCCAATGCGAACAAATTGATCCAGCGAGCGATGAAAGTATGTATGGAATTTATCATTTCATCAACTTCTGGGTTGCTCTCAAAAAAATCAATGACCATTTGATCATGGCCTGATAAGTTTCTGATCGACAGATCCCAATAGGGATTCGCTAGGCAGCGCACATCGAACATAAAGTCAGAGTCTGTTGGAACTCCGTATTTATAACCAAAGGATTGTAAAATTATATTTAATTTAGGAGATGCTTTTTTAATGACTAGTTGGTTGATCAGCGATCGAAGCTGGCGCACGTTTTTTTTGCTTGTATCTATAGTTAAATCTGCATTTTCTGACAAACTTGCCAGCAGCTCTTTTTCTAATGTGATCGCCTCAATCAATGGTGTGTTTTCATTAGTGAGTGGATGTTTGCGTCGTGTTTCACTGAAGCGCTTTATCAGGATATGCTCTTCAGCGCTCAGGAATATAATTTCAATGATGGCATTATTTTTTTTCAGTTCTAGCAGTGTGTCTGTGAAGTTTTCAAGCGTAAGGCCAGCTCTGGCATCAATGCCAATAGCGATATTTTCATGACGCTCATGCTGTTGATTTGAGCATTGCTCAATAAAAGTAGCTAATAATGAAATCGGTAAGTTATCTATACAATAAAAATTTTCATCTTCCAGAGCATTCAAGGCAATAGATTTTCCAGACCCTGATAATCCAGAGATAATGATGATTCTCATGAAGAATCCTCTTCAATGGACTGTTGTTGTCGTTCGATAAAGGTTTCTGCAGCATTGATCCCTTTGATAGATAATAAATGATTTCTTACTGCAGCTTCTGCTAATACAGATAAGTTACGTCCAGCGGCCACAGGAAGATGGATGACAGGAATATCTAAGCCTAAAACATTCTTGGTGCGAACCTGTGTGTTTAGTCGTTCTTCTGGTGTGATGTTACTCATGCTGGTGAGATGAATGATTAAACGTAAATATTTGCTTAGTTTGATGGAGCTGTCTCCATACATCTCACGAATATTTAACACGCCTAAGCCTCTTACTTCTAGAAAATCTCTGAGTATCTCGGGGCAGGAGCCGAGGATAATATTAGGTGCTATGCGCATAAATTCCGGAGCGTCATCTGCAACCAGCATATGTCCTCTAGACACTAACTCCAGTGCAAGTTCGCTCTTGCCCAACCCGCTCTCACCTGTGAGTAATACACCTAGACTCAGTAACTCCATGAATACGCCATGAATAATAACTTTGTCCGCTAATTGCTGTGATAAAAAATAGCGTAGGTGTGTGATTACTTCTGTCGAAGTGAGTGGTGAGCAGAATATAGGGACTCTGGCTTGATCAGCAAGAGTCTTGAGCTCGTCTGGTGGAGTTAAGCTATCTGAGAAAATGATAGCAACAGAGTCTTCACCAAATAATTTTTCAAATACCTTGTCACGTTCAGTTAGTCCTAAGGATTGTAAGTAGCTCAGTTCTACCTTGCCGATAATTTGTGCTTGATTAGCGTGAATGACATTAAAATAACCGACCAATGTCGCGGCATCATCATTAAAGCTATGGTGTGAAAAGGGCTGGTTAAGATGCTCGTTACCGCACCAAACGCTTAGCTTTAATTGATTGCCTAAAGAGTCGAGTATGGCTTGCGGAGTAGTGTGTGGTTGCATACTGTTAAGCGTATGAGGGTGAGCACTTAGGCGGCATGTTGATCGGTTGTGCTGACAAAGACTTCTAGAATTTCCTCTGCGGTTTGACAGTTATTCAGAGCCTCTCGGTGTTCAGTATTCGATAACAACTCTGCCAATATAGACAGTGCCTTTAAATGGTCATCATTGGCTTCACTGGGTACCATTAACGCGCACACGAATGATACAGGCTGGTCATCTGGTGCTTCAAAATCTATTGCATGATCTAACTTGATGATGGCGCTGCGAATTTGATCAATATTGTCGACGCGACAATGAGGAATGGCAACACCATCGCCAAGTGCAGTCGTCCCTAAACGTTCTCGGGCGATTAAGCCCTCACTGATTTGAGTGGCGCTAACATCGCTTAGTCCATGAGAAAGTAGCTCACCAAGACACTCAAACACTCGTTTCTTGCTACTTACATTGCTTTGCAGTGAGATTCTATCTATATGTAGATAGGCTGAAAATGAAACATTATCCATAATGATATTCTTAGTCGGACACAAGATTCCTGTGTGTGCCTTCAGCGTTATGATGATCCTTTATTTTCTCCTTATGTTTTACTACTTGTCTATCTAATTTATCAATTAATTGGTCGATTGCAGCATACATGTCATCAGCAATGGCGGTTGCAAAAATTTTATTGCCACTGATAAGAATAGATCCTTCTGCTTGATGTCGGTTTTTTTCGATATTGAGGACTACATGGGTATGAATGACACGATCGAAGTGTCTCTCTAGGCGTTTAAATTTATCGTCAACAAACTCACGCAGTGGTTCTGTTATGTCGAAGTGTTGGCCGGTGAGTTCTATTTGCATATTGCCTCCTTTCTGTTTGAAAAAGGGTGGGAGTCTAATCTCTTGGATGTCGTGCGCCTCTTATTGGGCGCTAGGGTGAAAAACGAACGGTGACATCTTATTTGTTACTGTATTCTAGGTGACAACAATGCTCAAGCACGAATTGTGTGATGAGAATTTGATCAATATAGGTTTTGTAGGGGCTTAGTGTGAGAGATTGTGCAGAGTTTAGTTAAGCGGCGTCGAGTTTTAGTCTCAGACTCATAATTGTTTGCGCTCATTTGATGGCGGAATATTCATAGCTTCGCGATATTTTGCAATTGTACGGCGCGCTACTTTTATCCCTTTTTCATCAAGGGTTTTAGCAAGTTTACTGTCACTTAAGGGTTTGGCTGGATTTTCTTCTTGAATCATTTTCTTCAACATGGCTCGAATAGCTGTGGCCGAACACATGCCATCATCAGCTGTGCCCACATGGCTGGAGAAAAAATATTTGAGCTCAA
>CAZKDD010000069.1:0-6163 GCA_964551535.1 uncultured Thiotrichales bacterium
ACTTTGTAATCCTAAAGACAAAAAGCGAGCGGTATGGGCAAATACTAGGGCGAAGATCGTGCCGGTAAAAATCAAGCCACTATTTATGCCGAGTTGTGTGTGCAGAAAATCAATCACAAAATTATCGACGTGAGTAAAGATAATGAGTGTACCTACTGCGATAATGGTGCCAGGTATGGCATAGCTCATGGTGCATAAATTAATTAATCCTAAAACGAGATTGTTTTTACTTGAACGTTGTCCGTAGGCGAGAATCACAGCCGCGGTGACAGTCAGCAGGGCCGCACAAGCGGCCACATAGAAACTATTGATGGCTAATTGCCAAAATACCGTATCGACCATTTTATCAAATGTATCAACCGCCCACAGACCGAGTTGAACAAATGGAATCATAAAACCCAATAAGGCAGGGATAAAGCAGATAGTAGTGGCTAATAGCGCCTGTCGACCATATAGGGGGCTGCATTGATTTTTATGCTGAGTGTTGGAGGAATTATGGTAGCGTATACGTTTGCGCGAACTTTTCTCAAACAGGAACAGAGCAAATACAGTCAACATCAATAGACTGGATAGTTGAGCTGCTGTTTGTGCTTCACCAAAGCCAAACCAGGTGCGAAAGATTCCAGTAGTGAATGTATCGATACCAAAATATTGTACTGTGCCATAGTCTGCCAGGGTCTCCATTAAGGCCAGCATAACTCCAGCAACTATGGCTGGACGCGCCAGTGGCAAGATGACTAATGTTAAGCGCTCTACATTGCTTGCTCCTAACGATTGTGCAACATGTGTAATGTTGGCAGATTGTGCCGCCAGGGTAGAGCGTGTGAGAAGAAACACATACGGATACAGCACCAAAGAGAACATCATAATAGCGCCACTGAGTGAGCGAATCTCAGGAAACCAATAATCTCCATAAGCCCATTCAAAAGTGACTCTTAGATAGGTTTGAACGGGGCCGGAATAATCCAAGATACCAGTATAGGTGTAGGCAATAATATAAGCAGGCATGGCCAGCGGCAGCAGCAGTAAGAACTCTAGTAAGCGTTTGCCTGGGAATTGATAAAGCGCACATAACCAAGCCGTGGGAACACCAATGATAAAGGTGCCTAGGGCAACACCAATAGCCAGTTTGAGTGAATTTTTAACATAGTCGATCAGCACATAATCGATTAAGTGTTGCCAAGTGTCAGTGTATTCATGCAAATTAAATTGCAAAATAACAACTAAAGGTAAGACCAGAATGCCAGCAATACAAGCCACTAAGAACAGCCATAAATGATTGTTCTTTTTATGCAGTACTTGATTGATAGGTGAATACAAGTGGGACAATATTACGACTCGCTAATTAATTCATGGCTGATGATTGGTGTCATATAATCATTAATAACCCATACGATGAGGTTTTATTTCCAACCTGCTCTATCCATAATTTTCACTGCCTCAGCATTATGTGTGCCGAGTTGCTTGAGCGGCAAGTTATCCGCTTTATAATCTCCCCAGCTGAGCAGTATGGGATTGGTGGTGATGCCTTTGCGTACCGGATATTCCATGTTGGCATCTCCGTACCATGCCTGCGCTGCGTCGGTGTATAAAAATTCAATCAGTTGAATGGCTAGGGGAAGATTGTTTGCATATTTGGTTACCGCAATACCGCTAATATTCATATGCGCACCACGACCATTTTGGTTGGGCCAGAATAACTTAACTTGTCTGGCAGCCGCTTGTTCGGCATCACTACCATTTAACATGCCACCAAGATAATAAGAATTTACAAGGGCAATGTCGCATAAGCCGGCAGCCACGGCCTTAATTTGATCGCGGTCACCTCCCTGCGGATTGCGGGCGAAATTATTAACTAGCTGCTTAGCCCATTGTTGGGTTACCTCTACACCATGATGAGCGATCATGGATGCAACCAATGATTGATTATAGATATTGTTTGATGAGCGCACACAAATTCGCTTTTTCCACTGAGCGTCTGCTAAGGATTCATAATCACTGAGCTGCTGGGCTGTTACTCGCTGTGGATGATAGACCAAGGTACGTGCGCGCAATGATAGACCAAACCAATAACCCTCGGGATCTTGGAACTGACTGGGAGCGGCGTTGGCGAATCTTGAGGTATCTATGGGCTGGAGGAGGTCAGCTTGCCGTGCGCGGTGTAATCGACCTGCGTCAACGGTGATGAGTACATCCGCTGGAGTGTTTTTACCTTCCCCGATGAGTCGCTGAATAAGTGCGTCGGCTTTACTGGTGACTAAGTTAACTTGCACATTATGAATGTGAGCGAATTGATCCAGTAATGGTTTGATGTAGGCCTCTTTACGAGCCGAGTATACATTGAGTTCATCGGAAGCCTGTGTAGGGCTGATGATAATTGCACACAATACTAGGTAAAAAGCGGGATTAAATTTAAATTTCATTGAGGTAATCTGCTAAGTTGAATAGTCGGGGTAGAGACAACTAGATATGATAGCACGATTGAGATTGATTCTCATTTATAAAAGGATGAAATATTCCAATGGATGAAAAACACTTAAACACTCCTCAAGATAGTGTGGATGCAGCATGGATGGCTTTTTTGCAGACTCAGCCCACGCCAGAGGAATTTCATACGCATGCAAATACCATTAAGTGTTTATGGCGTCATAGTCACTATGCTATGCAACAATGTCAGCGCTATCCTGATATTGTTTCTACATTAGTCAATTTGCCGCTGTTGCCTGACCAATCGACACAATATTTACAAACCCTCCTCGGACAAGCATTGAGTGCGGTCAATGATGAGGATGATTTCAAGCGCGTGATCAGACAATTTCGTCATCAGCAATTAGTCATTATTTGTTGGCGAGATTTAGTGAGAAATGATGACGTTTACACTCTATTACAAGCTATCAGTAATGTGGCTGATGTGTGTGTGCAACAGAGTGTGGCTTGGTGTCAGAAATTGCTAGCAGATAAATATGGGCAAGCCTTAACTGAGCAAGGAGAGATTGCCAATTTCATGGTAGTGGCAGTTGGTAAGCTGGGAGGGCAAGAACTGAATTTTTCCTCAGATATTGATTTAATTTTTCTATATTCTGCTGCTGGTCAAACTGACTCTGATCATCCCATCACTAATCAAGAGTTTTTTACATTATTCGCTCAGAAACTCATTGATCTTCTTGCTAAACCAACGGTAGACGGTTTTGTGTATAGGGTGGATTGCAGATTGCGCCCATTTGGAGATTCGGGCCCGCTGGTGGTGCATCTCGATAGTTTGGAAGAATATTTGCATACCCACGGTCGAGAGTGGGAGCGTTATGCTCTTATTAAAGCACGGTGTCTTACTGGTAGTAGCCAAGACATAATTAATTTTACTGCCATAGTAAATAATTTTGTGTACCGAAAGTACATAGATTTTGGTGTGCTTAATACTTTGCGTGAAATGAAGGATTTAATTGCCCAGCAGGTTCAACAAAGGAATCAGCAGGACAATATCAAATTAGGTCAAGGAGGGATACGAGAGGTTGAGTTTGTCATCCAGTTCTTTCAGTTAGTTTATGGTGGGCGTCACTTGGATTTGCAGACGGCGAGTTTATTTGAGGCTAGTCAGTCGATTGTTGATAAGAGTTTGCTTGCAAAAGCAGACATTCAGCAATTGTTGTCAGCCTATAAATTCTTGCGACGTTGTGAGAATCGATTGCAAATGTTTAATGATGAGCAGACACATGATCTGCCCACGGATCCACATAAAAAAACCTATCTTGCAAACTCTATGGGGTATGAGACTTACTCCTTATTTGAAAAACAACTCATCGATCACAGAAGTGCAGTTGATCAAATATTCATGCAAATTCGAAGTGATGGGGAGAGTGATGACATATATTCAACGTATCAATTGATCTGGGATAAGTTTCAGCAATCTGATCAGGATGATGGACTGAGTTTGATTATTGATGTGGGGTTTGATTTTGCTCCTATTATGCAAGGTCTCATTATGAGGCTGATTGGCTGCGCGGCATATAGAAATCAAGATGCCCAGGGTCGCGCACGACTGAATAAATTCATGCCATTGTTTTTGTATGAAATGAATAGGGCAAAACTTACACAAGACGCCAGTACGCGAATATTCCTGTTGATCCAGAACTTATTGCGACGTTCTATTTACTTGGTGATGTTGGCAGAAAATCAAAAATTATTATCTCAGCTCATTAAAGTGTGTGCGGCTAGCCCATGGATTACAAACCATCTGAGTGCTTATCCACTATTGATGGATGAATTGATGCATCCACTCAACGAGACAAGGGCTGACAATCATGCAATCTTGCAAAATGACTTTACTTCCGAGGTGTTGAATCATAGCGATTTAGATTACGAGCAGGTCATGGATAGGGTGAGGTATTTTAAACATACGCATGAACTCAGAGTGGCCTGCGCTGATGTGGAGGGAAGTTTATCTTTGATGGATGTTAGCGATCATTTGAGCTGGATGGCAGAAGTGGTCGTGAGTGGATGTGTTAATTATTTGGGTAAAAGCTTTGATCAGACATCGGTTGATCGCGTGGGGGTAGTGGCATTTGGAAAATTAGGGGGTCTGGAAATGGGTTATGGATCAGATCTGGATTTGGTTTTTATGTGTAAAAATATTTCACCAGAACATCAATCCTGTTCACAAGGTTTGGATGCCACAACTAAAAATACATTGTTAATTCAACGTTTGACGCACATGCTCACTTTGCAAACTGTCAGTGGGAGACTGTATGAAGTGGACACACGGTTACGTCCAGACGGAGCGGCAGGTGCCATAGTGCCATCGATCGAACAGATGCAAATCTATTATCAACAGCGTGCTTGGATGTGGGAGTTACAAGCATTGGTTAGAGCACGTTGTATTGTGGGTGACAGTGAGTTGAAACAGCAATTCAATCAAATGCGGGAAAACATACTCTGCCAGCAGCGTGAAATTGTCACACTTCAGAAACAGGTCGATGAGATGAGAATCAAGATGTTGGTTCAGAAATCTTCACGCGACGAGAAAATATTTCACCTTAAACATGATCGTGGAGGTATCACCGACATTGAATTTATGGTGCAATACATGGTTTTAGCGCACGCGCATAAGCATAAGAGCTTGTGTGCATATACGGATAATATACAACTGCTCGGCTGCTTGAGTGATCTTGAAATCATCACCACGGATATGGCGCAACAATTAAGTGAAATTTACCGTGAGTATCGACGAACCATGCATGCTAAAGCGTTGCACGCGGTTGAAGCTGAAGTATCTAGTGAAGAATATATCCCTGAGAGAGAAATCATTGGAAAATACTGGCAACAAGTTATTGGCGGTTAAGTTAAAGGATTAGGAGTAAAGCATATGTCTATGTCAGACAGAGATGGGAAAATTTGGCGTGATGGTGAAATGATCGATTGGCGCGAGGCTGAGACACATGTTCTCACTCATACGCTGCATTATGGAGCGGGTGTGTTTGAGGGTGTGCGCGCCTATGATGGCACCATGGGCACTGCCATATTCCGCTTGCAGGATCATACACAAAGATTACTCAATTCTGCCAAAATTATTGGTATGAAAGTTCCCTATACGCTTGAACAACTTAATCAAGCGCAGATAGAAGTAGTGAAAGCAAATGATATGAGGTACGGCTATATACGCCCAATGTGTTTCTATGGTTCAGAAGGCATGGGACTGCGAGCAGAGGCATTACAAGTGCATTGTATCGTTGCTGCTTGGGAGTGGGGGGCTTATATGGGTAAAGAAAAATTAGAGCAAGGTATTAAAGTAAAGACATCTTCATTCACTCGTCATCATGTCAATGCAACCATGTGTAAAGCGAAGGTGAATGGTCACTATGTAAATTCAATGTTGGCTTTGCAAGATGCCGCTCAAGATGGATATGATGAGGCGCTAATGTTAGATCCCCAAGGGTTTGTTGCTGAGGGCAGTGGTGAGAATGTATTTATTGTAAGAGACGGAATTTTATATACACCAGAACTGAGTTCTGCTTTAGATGGAATCACCCGCAAAACGGTCATTACTATTGCCAACCAGATGCAGATTCCTGTGGTTGAGAAACAAATTTCACGCGATGAGGTCTATATTTCAGATGAGGCGTTCTTTACCGGCACAGCCGCGGAAGTCACACCAATAAGAGAACTAGAT
>CAZKDD010000070.1:0-6140 GCA_964551535.1 uncultured Thiotrichales bacterium
TGTTTGCTACTGATATATTCCAGATCTGCACATAGCTGCTCATATGTAGTCTCTGATAAGTCAAGTGGGGTGTTTGAAAAATGAAATTCTTTAAGACAGGCATGAATAAGTTGGCCATAATCAGACGCCTGCAGATCATCACTAATAGTTTGTGTCCTTAAGTCAAGAATATACTTGGCAAAAAATTGATATGGGCAATCTAATAAACTCTGATATTTAGTTGCTGATAACCGTTCGCTGAGAAGATGTGCATTATCAGTGATGTCAGGTGGTTGAGAGGGCTGGTAACAAGATCGTTGTTTAAGGTGCTCTTGTTGAGTTAACAGCTCATCTAACACGCAGTTGGACAGGCTATTTTGGTAACAGTGATGATTGAAATATTCAATCATGTCTACCCAAGCACTGAGATTTTGCTGTTCTCCATTTTGTTCTATTTCAGCGCTCATCATCAATGATTGGCTGGATTCCACTAACTGTCTAAAGCGGATAAAGTTAATCGCATTATCTTCACTTGATGTGGGTAACTTCAATTCATAGCGAACTTTTTCATTAAAAAAAGTTTTCTGTGTTTTTAAATTCTGTAAGCGTTTTTCTTCCACGCCTGCAAGCACAACATGATCGAATTTGATGTTATCTATATATTCGAAGCCACACACGGTAACTTTTTCATTGGATATTTCAGGGATAAAATAATTTTTTTCAAATATATGCTTCAGCCATTGTCGCCACTCTGTCCAAGTGATTCTCAATGTGCTGGTTTGCATTAAATTATTTGATTGCATCAATACATCAAGAAGTTGTGTGCCAGCTGCATCATAAGACAATTGTTTTTTCATGCCTAACTCGTTGAGACAACTTAACAGACTGATATTAAATTTTTGTAGATATTGTTCTCCCTTTGCGCGTAATGTTTGTAATTCTTCACTTGCATGAGCTAACTTCTCTAAACAAATTACTAATGAATTATTACTTATTGAATCATCATTGTTTTGTGAGCTGAAACACTCATTAGCAAGTTGACGAAATGTACCAAGGGTGTCGTGATTATGATTGTTTCTGGTACTTAAGAAATGTTTGAAAGTGTAGTACTCATTAAGATAGCTTTCATCACGTGATAAAAAAGGTGAGCCTAATAGCGTTAACAAGCTGGTTTGACTGAAATTTCGTTCTATCGCATCTAATAGTATTTCAATACATGTTGCTGCGCTAGTGGTTGAAAAAGACCAACCCCCTAGGTCTTTGGGGAATATGCCATCTTCTTCCAGTACAGCGCGTATGCGCCTAATAAGTAATCGATCATTAGCGACTATGCCAATATTGCTTTTGCCTTCAAATAACCAACATTTAACCTGCAGGCAGACTGCACGAACATGCACTTCATTGTTACGACAGGTAAAAAGAGACAGTTTTTTGAATAATGTGTTGTTAGGAAAATGTTCAGTTAATTCACTTATTCGTTCTGGAAGACTCTTAGACGCATCAAATACTATGTCTAATGGGGATAGAACCGTGTCAGGTGTGTCTTGTGGGTTAAGTAAATTGATGTGAGGATGATGTTGGCAGGTAAGTGTTGAGGTGAGTATGTTTGGATAGATGATATGTAGTGTTTGATGCTGCTGGATATGTTGCAGAAATTTTAGTTCGCACGAATGGAAACGATGTTGATTTATTATGTAATAGACATTTTCCTTCGCTGCCGGCAGTTGATTGAGTACTTCTGCATAATGTTCCAGTGGATCACAATATCCACGCGCCTGAATTTGCTCTCGATAGGCCTGCCATAAGTTATAAAGAATTTCACTCTCACGAGATATGTGCTGTATAGAGTATTGATCAGAGCTGTCCGAATTGGTCTCGTCCTTTGAATCAAATTGATAGCTGGCCTTGAGGGTATGCTCAAAAGCTTCACGTCCTAACGCTAGAGGAACTTGTGCCAAAGTGCATTCATTGAAGAGCTTGACCAATTCATTGGCCATGCTCCAGAGGTTATGAGTATTAAAGAAATTACGATTTTCACGTAAGGCTTCTACCAGAATGAGGCTTTTTTCTGTCTCACTGATAATGTTGGAAGAGGTTTGACTTTGTTGCCAGACCCAATCGTATAGAGTGATTATTTCTGGCAGTATTATGGAATATATGTCGCGTTTTTGTGCCTGTAAAATCAGTGTTTTTTGGAGAGAGTGTATCTGGCTGCGAGAATTGCACCAGATAGTGATCTTGTCTAATTGTCCGGAATGCTGATCAAGATGATGATTGAGTATATGTTGAGCTAATATCTCTCCTGCATCGTTATCATGGTTGATAAGGTTGAAGGAGAGAGTTGTATTCAAGACTGGGCAACAAGGGTTTTGTTTAATAAAACCAATCAGCGATCAAGGTATTGACGTTTATCTTGCACTTCCTCCCACTCTGCAGCATCTTCTGGCGGGTCTTTACGAACCGTCAATACTGGCCACTGAGCAGACAATTCTTCATTGATTTGCAGAAAATCTGCTTGATCCTCAGGTAGATCGTCCTCTGATAAAATAGCATCAACAGGGCATTCAGGTTCACACATTGCACAGTCTATACATTCTTCTGGATTGATCACTAGAAAGTTAGGCCCCTCGTGGAAGCAGTCAACAGGACAAACTTCAACGCAGTCTGTGTATTTGCATTTGATACAGGATTCAGTTACCACAAAGGTCATAAGTACTCCGAATTTTGGATTTCATAGTGGAATGGCAATTATAACTAAAAGTGACCACGTTTAGCATGTCTTGAGTAAAAATTGACAGATAATTGTGCATCTACAGCATGAGATTCCTCGATGGCTCATAGTGTGCCACCAAGTAATCTTTTAACCAATCAATGTTGAGTTGATTATCATGGTTTAACAGAGACTGCATATGATTCAGCCCCTCTTGGTAGGCGCACATGAATTCTTCGTTGTTATCATCTTTCCATTGATCGGTTTGAGTTAATATTGCTGTGGATTCGCGTCGGAAAACTTCCTCAAAGGCAGCGTCGATCAAAAGCGCTTGCTGTTGGGTCTTTTTTAGTCCCAGGTGATTAGCGTAGGCTTCACAAATGCTGATCATACTAGCAGTCACATATTGACTGTCATGAAGTTTGACTGGCACTGTGCCGAGTTCATCTTTGAGAGGATCAAAACAATTTGAGAAGGTTTTTTGTAAAGTACTTTTACAACGGCTGAATTTAAAATTAAACATATTGTATAGTGGGTTAATGAATTATTATCTAGCTTACACCAAGCGCTAACAATAAAAAAATTATGACGCCTAATTCTCTGGTGATTTTTACAGATTTGGATGGATCATTGTTGGATCACTATGATTATAGTCATGCACCAGTGGATGATATCTTGAAGCGGTTACAGGCGGCTAGTATTCCTGTGATTCCCTGTACCAGCAAAACACGTCTTGAATGTGAGGCGCTGCGTGAACAGTTGGCTAGCAATACTCCCTTTATTGTAGAGAATGGCGCGGCTATTTTGCTTCCAAGTACAGATATTACACAGCCACCTAAAGACTGTCGTTTGCAAGGTGAATTTTATATAAAAAATATGGTGCCTGATAAAGCACATTGGTATCCTTTACTTGAGAGTCTACGGCGACAGTTTGGTGACGAGTTCATGACTTTCGATCAGGCAGGGATCGAGGGCGTTATGCAAATGACTGGGCTTGATTCAGTTCAGGTTGAACTGGCTTTTACGCGTGAGTATGGAGAGATTCTTAAATGGTTAGGCACACAACAAAGGTATTTAGAGTTTGAGCGTGAGGTGGAAGCCGGAGGGGCTCAGTTGTTGCGTGGCGGACGGTTTATTCATCTTACCGGAGATACCGACAAAGGACGTGCACTCAAATGGCTCATGACTTTTTATCAACAGCAAACCATGCAATCGTTATTGAGCATTGCACTTGGAGATAGTCATAATGATGTGGCAATGTTAAAAAGTGCAGATTATGCCATTTTGATTCGCTCTCCTGTACATGCGTTGCCAGAGATAGCGGGCCATGAACACTTACAGGTGACTGAGCAGTTGGGACCTAATGGTTGGGTAGAAGGTCTTAGCAAATTATTAGCAAATTTATCCATTGATATTAACTAAGATCAGATAGGAAAATTTATGGGCGACTTTCATCAAGGCGGAATTGTCACGACTCTACACAATCTCACGCGTCGATCTATACATGAACTAGAATCGGAGTTGTGTAATTTTAATCAACAGCGTCAGCTTGGTTTGATATTGCCATCCTTATACTCAGAGCTTAATACACAAGCACTGCCAAAAATTGTCGATACGCTGAAACAAGTGCCTTACCTAAATCAAATAGTTATAGGTTTAGATCGTGCTAATGAACAAGAATATCAAAAGGCATGTGAGTTTTTTTCAGTGTTACCACAGAATCATCGTGTATTGTGGAACGATGGCCCACGACTACAAGCCCTACACAGACAATTGGTGGAGCAGAAATTGGCGCCTGATCAAATGGGTAAGGGAAGAAATGTGTGGTATTGCATGGGCTATGTGCTTGCCTCAAGACAAGCAGACTCTGTCGCTTTGCACGACTGTGACATTATGACTTATGAACGTGATTTGCTAGCCAGACTGCTATATCCAGTGGCCAATCCTCAATTCAATTACGAATTCTGTAAAGGATATTATTCACGTGTGGCCAATGGCAAGATGAATGGTCGTGTAAGTCGCTTGTTTGTAACGCCACTCATTAGAGCTCTCAAGAAAACCATGGGACAGAGTGACTACCTTGAGTTTTTGGATAGTTTTCGCTATCCACTCGCAGGCGAATTTTCTTTTCGCACTGATGTGCTGATCGATCTTCGCATACCCAGTGACTGGGGCTTAGAGATTGGAGTGTTATCTGAGATGCACAGAAATTATGCTCATAATCGTTTATGTCAGACTGAAATTGCAGATAATTATGATCACAAACATCAACAATTATCATTAGAGGATAAGAAGTTAGGATTGTCTAAGATGTCTATAGATATCGCTAAGGCCGTATTTAGGAAAATGGCTACACAAGGCACAGTATTTTCGAATGAAAACTTTAGAACCTTAAAAGCGACATACTTACGTATAGCCCTCGATTTTGTTGAGACATATCATAATGATTGTAAAATCAACGGCCTTGATCATGATATTCACACTGAGGAAGCCGCTGTAGAAGTTTTTGCAGAAAACTTGGTGCATGCTGGGCAGAAATTTCTTGAAAATCCGATGGAGACACCTTTCATACCTTCATGGAATCGAGTGGTGAGTGCCATGCCCAATGTGTTCGCGCAACTCACGGAAGCTGTGGAAGCAGACAATCAAGAATATATGCCTTAACAAACAATTATCTAGATTATGCAAGAAACAACCGGCACGCTCGAACATCGAGTGCAAACTCATATTGAGTACATTTATCAAGATGTTGATGCGATACAAGATTATGATGTGCTTGCCCACAAAATAATACAAGCAGCGCAAATAGAAACCCAACAAAAACAACAGCTTGCTCCGACTGAATTATGGTCGCAGGAAGACATTGCGGTGATTACATATGGCGATACTTTATTGCGTAAGGGGGAGGTGCCACTGATCACACTCAAGGATTTTCTTGATCGACATATGCAAGGTGTCATCAATATTGTGCACTTATTGCCATTTTTTCCTTTTAGTTCCGATGATGGATTTGCTGTTAAAGATTACCGCTCTGTAAATCCTGTGTTGGGAGAGTGGAAACATATCAATGACATCGCTTGTGATTATAAATTAATGGCAGACTGTGTGGTGAACCATTGTTCCAGTCAAAGCCTCTGGTTTAAGCATTTTATTGCCAATGAAGGCGAAGGTAAGGATTTCTTTTTCACCGCGTTTCCAGAAGATGATATTTCGAAAGTAGTCAGACCGCGGACCAACGCTTTACTTAGGCCGGTGCAGACCGCAAAGGGGGTACAGCATGTGTGGTGTACTTTTAGTCATGATCAAGTGGATTTGAATTTCAAAAACCCACAAGTACTTATTGAGTTTATTAAGATTATTCGTTTTTATCTGGATAATGGAGTGAGAATATTTCGTTTTGATGCGATTGCGTTTCTGTGGAAAGTTGAAGGCTCGTCTTGTTTGAATCTAG
>CAZKDD010000071.1:0-6085 GCA_964551535.1 uncultured Thiotrichales bacterium
CATTGATTTGTGCTCAGTTGTATCTCTAGTGTCCTAATCCGCTTGGCGACGCAAAAATGCCGGCACATCCAGTAATGCCTCATTGTAACGCCCATCATCCACTTCGCCAGCGCTGTCATTGGTACCAGTGGCAGCTAATGGTGTGGGCTCAGCTCGAGTTCGATTAATACTGATATCAGTCACTGCAGGTGAGGATTCTGGAATCACTTGTGGTGTCGCCACATTTTTTTCTCCTATGCCTGTCGCTACCAATGTCACTCGCAAATTATCACCCATAGACTCATCTATGACTGTGCCTACAACCACAGTAGCATCCTCAGCCGCCAATTCCTCGATATGGTCTCCGATTTCAGCGATCTCTCCTATACTCAAGCTTGGGCCTGCTGTTACATTAACGAGAATACCGCGTGCACCCGTAATATTGATATCTTCAAGTAGTGGACTAGAAATCGCTGATTCAGCTGCTTCGCGTGCACGTTCAATGCCTTGGCTCAGACCTGAACCCATCATGGCTAAGCCCATTTCTGACATCACTGTCTTAACATCGGCAAAATCCACATTGATTAGTCCAGGGCAGGTAATGATTTCAGCAATACCTTGCACTGCACCCAATAAGATGTCATTCGCCGAAGTAAAGGCATCTTCCATAGTGATATCTTTGCCTAATACGGTGAGTAGTTTTTCATTAGGAATGGTAATTAAAGAGTCTACGTGATGAGACAATTCTTCAATTCCTCGATCTGCAATCGCTCTACGTTTTTTGCCCTCAAAATTAAACGGCTTAGTCACCACGGCCACTGTCAGTATGCCCAATTCTTTTGCGACTTCAGCGACTATTGGTGCGGCACCTGTGCCTGTACCTCCACCCATGCCTGCCGTGATAAATAACATATCCGTTCCAGAGATTACTTCATAGATTCTATCCCGATCCTCAAGCGCTGATTGACGCCCCACTTCAGGATTAGCCCCCGCACCTAAACCTTTGGTCATTTCCACGCCCAACTGTAAAGTGCTTTTCGCTGACGTGCCTTGCAATGCCTGCGAGTCCGTATTGGCACAGATAAAATCTACACCTTCAAGATTCGCATTGACCATGTGCTGAACAGCATTACCACCGCCGCCACCGACACCTATGACTTTAATTACTGCGCTTTGACTGTATGCATCTACTAGTTCAAACATCACTCTTCTCCCGTTTTTTCTCAGAGTTTTTAAAATTATTAAAAATTGCTTTTAATCCAATCTTTTACTCGACCAAACATTGTTGGCCCTTCATTTCTTGAAAAATTATTTAGTTCATTTGACTGTCCACTCAAATGACCAAAAATCAATAAACCGACACCCGTTGCATGAATAGGATTTCTCACAACATCAATTAGACCTGTCACATGTTGTGGCTCGCCTAAGCGAACAGGCATATGAAATACTTCCTCTGCAAGCTCCACAACGCCTTCCATTTTTGAACTTCCCCCTGTCAGCACTACGCCCGAAGCAATCAAATTTTCATAACCACTTCTGCGTAACTCGGCCAGGATTAATGTCATTAACTCCTCATAGCGAGGCTCAACGACTTCAGCTAAAGTTTGACGAGCTAAACGTCGTGGTGGACGATCACCTACACTTGGCACTTCTATAACTTCGTCTGGATTAGTCAATTGACGTAATGCACAGGCATACTTAATTTTTATTTCTTCTGCATACTGAGTAGGTGTGCGCATGGCAATGGCAATATCATTAGTCACCTGATCACCTGCGATCGGTATCACTGCCGTATGTTTGATTGCACCATCATTAAACACAGCAATATCAGTGGTACCGCCACCAATATCGACCAGACAAACACCCAGCTCTTTTTCATCTTCAGTCAACACGGAGTAACTTGAAGCTAATTGCTCGAGCACCACATCATCTGTCTCCAGACCGCATCGCTCTATACACTTAATTATGTTTTGTGCAGCTGATACTGCCCCTGTAACCAAATGAACTTTAGCCTCCATACGCACCCCGGACATCCCGATTGGCTCACGTATGCCTTCTTGCTCATCAATAATGAATTCTTGAGGAAGCACATGAAGTATTTTTTGATCTGCAGGTATTGCCATAGCACGCGCAGCATCAATAACACGCTCTATATCTCCTTCCACGACCTCACCGTCTTTTATGGCAACAATACCGTGTGAGTTCATACTTTTAACATGGCTCCCCGCAATACCGGCATAAACAGAATGTATTTGACATCCAGCCATCAGTTCAGCTTCTTCTACCGCGCGCTGTATAGATTGCACTGTGGATTCTATATTGACGACCACACCCTTTTTTAGACCACGCGAAGGATGGGAACCAAAGCCAACAATTTCTAACTCATTGTCCTCATTCACCTCTGCCACTATTGCAACAATCTTAGATGTTCCAATATCCAATCCAACAATCATTTCAGGCTCTAATTTCTTACTCATGACTTCATTGCACCATTAATAATGTGATTCAATTCAACTTTTACTGTCGCCATTTACACGCTCCAACTAATCGCAAGACCGTGACTATGTCTTAAATCGATAGTGGCAATGGCAGTACGCTCCTCATCGCTCAATAACGCAAGCATTTTCAAGCAACGTTGCATCTGCAATTCCACATTGTCCCTACCCATGTTAATTATGACGCCGTTATTCAAATGCATAACCTTGTCATAGCGTGCATCTTCTTCTAATGACTTGATGGCAATACCCAGCGCATTAAATTGATGATTATATTGCTCATATAATTGCGCCAATACTTGCTCACGACCATACTCACCTTTAAGCAGTGGTCTATCCTCAAAGCTCTCATCATCTACAGGAAATGGCTGTCCATACTTATTCAATAAATAATCTTGGTTCCATCTGAACATTGGCATTTGCTCTTCAATTTCAATCACCAACTTATACGGCCATTGACGTTTTATATTGGCTTTATATACCCAGCCTAAATCATTCAAATCATTTTCAAATTCTTTTAGTCTTAACGTAAAAAACCCATCGTATTCATAACGTTTAACGATTTGTGCTATATCTTGTTTGCTCACTCTATTAAGACTGGATGCAACATAAATACTGTCAATTGCTACATCATCAATCATTCTCGCGGAGAAAATACCCAATACAACAACGCCAGCACTGATTAATAATTTACCGATTTCTGACCATGCAATACGCGTCTCTTCTCTGTGCGTAATTTTGCGATGTTTACGACTTTGCCTAGCCATCAATATCGCTCCAAAAATGATGTTTCTAAGATTTGCAACACTAAGGCATTAAAATCTATGCCAGCATGCGCAGCGGCCATTGGCACTAAACTATGATCGGTCATGCCAGGCACTGTGTTGACCTCGAGAAACCAAGGCTGACCTTGTTCATCTATCATGACATCAACCCGTCCCCACCCTTGCGCACCCGTGGCAGCAAAAGCACGCTGTGCTTGCGTTTTCAAACTTGCTTCCGACTCACCATCTAATCCACATGGCAATAAATACTGAGTATCATTTGATTGATACTTAGCTTCATAATCATAGAATTCATTATTTGTTTTAAGTCGAATTACTGGCAGTGGCTGATCATTCACAACTGCTACTGTATATTCTTTCCCTACTATCCATTGCTCGGCCATTAACTGTCCTTGATGCTGTTGAGCCTCCTCAATCGCAAAGATAAATTCTTCTTCGTTGTGCACACAATGAATGCCAAGGCTAGACCCTTCACGTGAAGGTTTGACTATAAAAACATCGCCCAATTGGCAAGCAACTTGTTGGTAGTTGATGCTCGCATCTAAGACCATAAAACTTGGAGTAGGAATATCAGTAGCCGCCCATAATTGCTTAGTGATAATCTTATTCATGCAAATACTAGAGGCCATCACACCACTGCCGGTATAAGGCATATTAATGGTCTGTAAAGCACCCTGCATGGTGCCATCTTCACCACCACATCCATGCAAAATAATAAATGCTCGCGTGAAATCTCCTGCTATGAGTTGCTTGATAACATCTGTTCCCACATCAATAGCATGTGCATCAACATGGTTTGCTTGCAAGGCATTGATAACAGCCGCACCACTTTTCAATGAAATAGATCGCTCTCCAGAAATCCCTCCCATAAGCACAGCCACCTTGCCATATTGATCTATCGCTTTTGCTGTCATGAAGCCTCCCTTTGACCGATAATTCTCACTTCAGGCTGCAACTGCACGGCAAACTTTTCATACACTTTTTGCTGAGCTAAATTGATTAATTCCTCTATATCCTCAGCACTGGCATGATCATCATTGTTGATGAAGTTTGCATGTTTATCTGAAATACTCGCACCACCAATTCGGTGACCTTTAAGTCCGCATCGTTCAATCAATTCCGCGGCATAACCGTTATCAGGGTTCTTAAATACAGAACCACAATTCTTCTTACCTATAGGCTGGCTTTGTGAACGACGCTTTAATAACTCTTTAATTTCTATTGCAGATGCTTGAGCTTGCTTATCAGCCAACTGAAATGTAGCTGCCACAAAATATTCATGTTCAGGAATTGATACAGATCGATAACCGATCTGATAGTCTTGATTAGAACGTGAGTAAATTTCACCATGGCGGTTAATGACTTTTACAGAACTCACATAATCCCAAGTCTGACCACCAAAGGCGCCCGCATTCATAGCTAGAGCACCCCCTATAGTGCCTGGGATGCCTGCCATAAATTCAACACCTGTGAGATTTTTAGCCACACTAAATTTGGCCAACTTAGCACAAGCAACTCCGGCCTCTGCATAGCATTGATGATGATTCAGTTGCTGCATGTTATTCAGAC
The DNA here is from genome assembly GCA_964551535.1 of uncultured Thiotrichales bacterium. GTDB lineage: Bacteria > Pseudomonadota > Gammaproteobacteria > UBA4575 > UBA4575 > UBA1858. The sequence continues at coordinate 4,829 of CAZKDD010000071.1, forward strand.
AACCATGAGTAACTATCACCACACCAGCTACTCCACCATCCCGAATCAACACATTGGATCCCAAACCTAAATAGGTGATTGGGATTGATGAATCAGTTTCTTGCAGGAACTGACTGAGGTCATTTAAATCATATGGCTGAAACAAAACCTCAGCCTGTCCACTTAAACCCCAAGTATTGAAACGCGTCAAAGGCGCATTCATTTGCATAGTGCCACGGATATTTGAATGGCTTAGATTAAGCATATTCACTCACCCTCCCATGCATTCAATTGGGAAAATGTCTGCTGAGATACTTTACCGATACTTCCAGCACCCAAGGTTAGAACTATATCACCCGCCTGCATGATGGATTGCAGTGACTGTGCGAGAGACTTATCATCATCAATCAATACCGTATCGAGCTTGCCACGTAATCTAAGTGCCTGCACCAAGGCGCGACTATCAGCATTATTAATGACTGCCTCACCAGCGGAGTAAACCTGCATAAGCAACAACACATCAGCATCAAGTAGCACATTGACAAAGTCATCCAAAAGATCATGTGTGCGACTATAGCGATGAGGTTGAAACACCAATAAAATTCTTCTTTCTGGCCAACCCTGGCGAATAGCATCAATACTAGCGGCGATTTCACGAGGATGATGTGCATAATCATCGATGAACTGTATGCTATCCCCTGCATATGAGAGCTGTCCTAAACTTTGCATGCGACGACTGATACCAGCGAATTTTTTTAGAGCAGCTTGCATATCTTTGTGCTCGACCTTAAATTCACAGCCGACCGCAATACTGGCTAATGCATTGAGTACATTATGCTTGCCGGGCAAATTAAGCTGATAGCTTAGGTGTTTTGTTTGTCCTTTAATACGCACATCAAAGCGCGTAGTCGCGTGCTGATGTTGAATATTTACTGCCTGTATATCAGCATCTTCGGATAGACCATAAGTCACATAAGGTCGACTCACCTCAGCCAATATGTCTCGAATAATATCGTCATCTATACATAACACCGCGAGACCATAAAATGGCAGGTTATGGAGAAACTCTATGAATGCAGCACGTAATTTTCCAAAGTCATTTTCATAAGCGCCCAAATGATCTGCATCAATATTTGTAATCACCGCAACTAAAGGCTGCAAATGCAAAAAGGAGGCATCACTTTCATCTGCTTCAGCAACCAAATATTCGCCACTACCTAACTTCGAATGGCTGTCTATGCTATTGACTCGTCCTCCCACAATAAAGGTCGGATCTAA